>CAZXCO010000754.1:0-1914 GCA_964639095.1 uncultured Solibacteraceae bacterium | reverse complement strand
CGGCACGCGCGTGCCCACGACCTTGAACTCCGAGGGCTTCTTCACCGGCGCCGTACCGCTGAACGGCAGATGGAACGGCTTGCCGCCCACCAGCGCGCCATAGGCCACCGACTTTGCGGATTCGCCCTGCACCGATACGATGCCCTTCTCCACAGTGAGCCGCTCGACCGGCGCGTTCAGGCTTTTCGATGCCATCTCGAGCAGCGCCCGGCGGGCCTCCGCCGCTGCCGTGCGAACCTGCGGGCCGCCGCGCTGGATCGAAGCGCTGGAATACGTGCCTCCCTGATTGGGCGTGATGCTGGTATCGAGCCGCACCGTTTTGAGCTGGCTCATATCGAGATCCAGCTCTTCGGCGGCTACCTGAAGCAGCGCCGTCGAATTGCCCTGGCCCAGTTCGGCGAAGCCGACAAAGATGGTCGCGGTATTGTCCGCATGGATCGCGAGCCATGTATCGATCTGCTTCGGATCCGGCGGCCCAGGAACCGGTTCGCGCGCCACCTGATCGAGATGGCTCTGGCCGAAGACGGAATCCCGCAGGGAAAAGCCCACCACGAGCGCGCCGCCCGATTTCAGAAACCCGCGTCTCGGAAGTTCACTCACCGGCGCGTCTCCCCGGCCATCGCTCGCGAGGCGCGCTGGATGGCCTTCAGGACCCGCGGATACGTTCCGCACCGGCACAGATGCCCGTTCATCGCCGTGCGGATCTGCGCCTCATCCGGCTGTGGATTTTTCGAAAGCAGCTCCGCGGCCTTCACGATCATGCCGTTGAAACAGTACCCGCACTGCACCGCCTGCTCGTCGATCATCGCCTGCTGCACCGGATGCAGATCAGGCGTGCGGGAGAGCTTTCTGCCGGCGGCGTACCACGCGGGCAGACCTTCGAGCGTCGTGACCGCTTTACCTCGCACCGCGGAAACGGGTGTCACGCAGGAACGGGTCTCCACACCGTTCACGAGCACCGAGCACGAGCCGCACTGGGCCAGCCCGCAGCCGAATCGCGGACCCTGCAAACTGATTTCGTTTGCCAGAACGTATAAGAGTGGCGTATCGGGCGCGGAGGCAACCTTCCACTCGCGCTCATTCACTTTGATGCGAAGTTCGCTCGCCATCGGCTGTGGTGTTAAACAGCGTATCAGGAATCAGCGCCGATGCAACGCTTCCAGTTCTTCCAGCGTGCGCGGCCAGTCCGAACCCAGCAGGCGCGAGAGCCCGCGATCGGCCAGAACCTTTCCACCGGTCTGACACCGGGCGCAATAATTGGTCTCGTTATCGGCATAACGGATGCGCAGGACCTTCTCCCCGCAAACCGGACATGGGAGCCCGTAGCGCCCGTGGACCGCCATATCGCTGCGGAATGCCGTAACCTTCTCCGGAAAACCGTCGCGAGCCTCGGCGCGAAGGCGCTCCACCCAGAGTTCGAGAGTTTGCCGTGTCGCTGCGAAAAGCCGGTCCCACTCCGCCGGGCCGAGCTTCTGCGTCTGCGCGAGCGGTGAGAGCCGGGCGGCATACAGAATCTCATCGGAGTACGCATTGCCGATGCCGCTGACAAACCGCGGGTCGGTCAGAGCGCGCTTCAGGGTGTGGTTTTCAGCCGAAAGCGCAGCCCGGAAGGAATCGGCGGTGGCCGTCATCACATCGATTCCGCCGGCGTCGATCGACCGCAGTCCTTCCTCCCCAGCCAGAATGTGCAGCGAGGCCCGGCGCTTCGACCCGGCTTCCGTCAGGACCAGGCTGCCGGAGGGGAAATCGAATGCCGCCAGATTCTGCCGTCCGCCGAGCTTCGCGCCCGGCGGACGCCAGTGCAGCCGGCCCGCGATCATCAGGTGCAGCACTACCCAGAGATCGCCCTCGAGACCGATGGCGATCCGTTTCCCCACGCGGCGAATTTCCCGCACCGTTTTGCCTTCAACATCG
>CAZXCO010000753.1:0-7030 GCA_964639095.1 uncultured Solibacteraceae bacterium | reverse complement strand
GCATCGCTTCATATAGGGCCTGAAGCCGCGCGGCCGATCCCGTGAAGATCCCGTCCGGCCTCCGGCGGTACTGCAGCATCTGCCGGTACAGCACGTCTTCAAGCGCCGAATTGATCCCCCATCCCGCGAGATAGGACAGCCGGAGATCCGCGTCGCGATTGATCTGCGCACCTCTTGTCCAGACTCCGAGATCTGACCGCTGCCCCGCATACGTCGCAAAAAGGTCGATCGCGGAGGGAATCCCGACATCCCGCAGGGACAGTGCGACCGGCGCGTAGTCAGGGCGCGCGAGACGCTGCTCGACTTCATCGACGTTGATTTTCAGCGGCTCCACCTGACCCATGAAGACCATGTCATAGCCCAGCCCATCCCGCGTATTGGCCCATACCGTTGCATTCGGGAACGCCTGGAAGAAAGTCTCCAGTTCGCTTTGGATCGTCGGCGTGTCGGTCTCATAGAGCGGCACGTAAAGCGAGAACATTCCGCCGGGATTCAGGTGGCGCTTGACGGTCTCGAAATATTCCTTCGAGTAGAGCGCGGCCGTACCTTTCACAAATACGTCCAGAGGATCGGACGCGATGATGTCGAACTTCTCGTTCGTGGTGAGCAGATAGTGGCGCGCATCGTCGTACACGATGTGGGTGCGGGGATTGTGATAAACGTCGTAATCCTGCGGGGCGAAATAGCGGGTGGAAGCAGGCGGAATCACCGGCTCGATTTCACAGACCGTGATTTTCCGGATGCCCGGATAGCGCGTGAAGGTCCCGGCCGAAACGCCGGCTCCGAAGCCGATGCCAAGCACCGATTTCGGGTTGGGATGGATCAGGCCCGGCAGATGCCCCACCATTCGCTGCAGCTTCATGTCGAACGGCTCCGTGGTCGCTTCCACATGGCCGTTCACATTGACGTAGGTGCTGCCGTTGCTCCAGCGCGAAATCGCCACCGAGGAGTTGCGGCCCTCCTTCACGTAAAGAATCTGCGACTCATCCTTGTAGACGCCCATCCGGCGTCCATAGGCGATCAGATCGCCCGGCACCGGCGGCACGCCCCAGGCAAACAGACCGGCGATCACCATGGAAGCGATCAGACCGAGCGCGGGCAGCACGCGGCCGGGCTTGCGGATGAACGGCGCCAGCATGATCGCGCCGCTGAGAGCCGAGAGGCCGAGGATAATGCGCTGCGAATTCTGAGTGCCGATCCAGGGAATCAGAACCAGGCTCACGATCAGCGCGCCCGCGATCCCGCCGAGCGTGTTGGCCGCATAGACGCCGCCCGCCACGATGCCCGGATCGTCTTCCGGCGATCTGACGGCGGCCGCGCACGCGAGCGGGAAACTCGCACCCCACAGCAGCGCGGGCGGCAGGATCGCGAAGATGCACCGTTTCAGGTCCAGTAGAAACATTTGCCACGGATTGGTTGTGGTGAGAATCGCGTCCGACCAGAAGGGCAAAATGCCCGTAATCACCATGGCGGTCCAGGCGATGCCCAGAACCAGCAGCAACTCGCAGATGCCGAGCGCCAGATCCGCGCGAACGCGCCGGATCAGCCACGATGCGCCCGCTCCTCCCACCGCGAGACCGGTGAGAAACACGGCGAGAATGATCGAGAATACGTACACGGTGGCCAGCAGCAGCATCCCCATCAGGCGGGTCCAGACCACCTCGGCGCCGAGCGCCGCCGCTCCCGAAAGGGCAATGGCAAGATAGACATGCCATCGCGCTGAAGCCGCCGCGGCGGATGGCGCGGGCGCCGGAGCGGGCGCTTCCTCCCTTACTGGCGTGATGCGCCGGGCGAGCAGAAGGCTTGTCACCGCCACCAGGATATTGATGACGGCAGCCACATAAGCCGCCGTCGCCATGCTGTAAATCCGCAGCAGATAGAATCCGGCCAGCAGGCATCCGAATACCGCTCCCGCGGTGTTGCCGCCATACAGCAGCGCCCACCAGGACACGCCCTCCGGAGTCGTTTCGATTCCGCGCACAATGGCGGGAAGCGAAGCACCCATCAGGATCGTCGAGGGCAGCATGCACACGGCCGCAACGAGTCCCCGAAGCAGCATGCCGGGCAGCCCGTGCTCCGCGCCCACGACATAGATATGGCTGATCAGCGGCATAGCTGCCGTCACGATCACCCCGAAGACTGCAATACCGAATTCGAGGCCCGCATACACAGCCAGCGGATGCCGGTTGGCGAACTTCAGGCGCGGCAGAGCGAGGCTGCCGATACAAAGGCCGCCCATGAAAGTGGCCAGCAGGACGCCCAGTGAAACGGCCGTAGACCCGAGGGCCAGTTGCAGCACCTGATACCAGGCGACCTCATAGATAAGGGCGGAACAGCCGCTTCCGGCAAACAGAAGCAGCAGCACAGGAAGGAACCGCGCGATCGAATGACGGGCGGTTCCGGAGTCTTGGTGGCGTGGCGTGGCGATTTGCAATAGTCGCTCCGAACCGTGTAGCGTACCACGGTCCGGCGGCAATGGCGGCGGCGTTTTTGTCAATGATTGTCGAGGAATTTAACGCAGACCGGCCATGGGCGTCGATGATGTGGTCAAAGGCACGCCGTCGCGAAGTTCCCGAACAATATTGTGCGTCCGCTGGATGTGGTCGAGTTGACGCCGGACGATGGCGTTAATATCCGCAGGCATGTCCTTGGCGAGCGCGTCGCGATAGCTCTTCACAGCGGAATCTTCGCCGCGTTCCGCCTCTTCGAGTACTGCGTGGTCGTCCGGGTTGCTCAGAGCGGCTTTCAGACCGATCCAGCCGCGGTGAATGGCGCCAGCGGTCGAGCCCGTCGTGGCCGGTTCCCCGCCGATCCGCGTCACCTCGGCCTGGAGTTCACCGGCAAATTCGGCGCGCTCGAGGGAGCATTTCAGGAAAAACGTGCGGGTGTGCGCATCCTGCAGTTTTTCCGCAGCGTCGTGGAACCCCCGCTGGGAATCCTTGCAGGTCTCGATCAGATCGTTCAGAGTGGAACGGACTGCGTCCATGTCATTGGCCATGATTTCGCTCCTTGCCTCTGGGGAAGGCAGGTGACGCGCCGATGTGCAGGCAATTACGAAACCGCGAAAATTCCCGAACGGGTTCGCGGGATCTGAAGACCCCGTCAGATGGCGGCCGGCATGGCCTCGGCGCGAGCCGCAATAAACGGTTCGAGCGCAAACGGGTTCAGCTTCCAGGGATAAACCGCTTCGCATCCGGCGTGCTGCGCATAATCCGCCCGCATCGCCTCGGGATCGAATCGGACCTCGCGCAGCTTGAGACTCCGGACGAAGGAGTCATTCAGAAGCACCTTCTTGTCTCCGAGGATCACCGCATAGACATGCGCGTAGATATATCGGGCAAACTCGCGCATTCGGTCCACGTGTTTCTCGATCTGGTCTTCGGCTTCCTCCACCGTGAGCCCAATCTCATAAAACAGCGTTTCGGATTCCTTCAGCGGCAGCAGGCTGTAGTACTCGATGTGGAGAGGCTCCGCCAGCGGCTTGATGCCGTTGTTGTACTTCCACATATAGAAATCGCTCAGGAACTGCTGCACGCTCTTGTTGATCGGCCCGAAGATGGCGAATCGCCGCAGGAAGGTCTGCATGAATCGCCGGTTCGTGAAAAGCTGATTCGCGAACGGCATCACATAAAATCCGAAATAAATCGCCAGCTCCCACGTATATTTCATCGTGAAAGCCTCCTGATCCCCCAGGGCGTTATAGCTGAGCGCATAGGTGGGAACATACGCCTCGTACATGGCGCGCTCAATCTGCTCGGCCATGGCGGCCTTTTCGGCCAGTGCGTCCGGATCTTCGGTCTCGATGGCGTCCACGATCAGCGTGTTGTAGATCGCGATCAGATCGCTGCCCGGGCTGTACAGAGGATCGGTGAAGCGCCCGGCCTCGCCCGCCAGCGCCCAGCGATGAGCGCTGATGGTCTGTTTGCAGTCGTGCGCGAATGAGATGTACCGGCCCTCATCCACGATCTTCCGGTGAGGAAGGTCGCGGGCGAACATGGGCCAGTCGCGGCATACCCACTCGATCATCTTTTTGGCGCTGGAAACCTCTTCCGGATTCACCGACGCATGCTCGTAAACGAAGCCGAGGCTCGTGATCCCGTGCAGCGGAATTACCCAGAACCACCGACCCTTGCCGCAAAAATGGCTGGTCGCATTCACGAATGGAAAGTTGCCCACCTTCTGCCTCGACCGGTCGAGCAGCACCTCGGTCCAGGTGTGGTCGGTCATCTTCTCGTAGTTGACCAGCCCCTCCACCCAGCACCATGTGGCGCCGTGCCTGATGGGGCTTTCCTTCTGCAGTCCCAGCTTTTTCTTGATTACGGAGCTGCGCCCCGAGGTATCGACCACCCACCGGCAGGCGGTCCTCCCCTTGTTGAAGGAAATGCTGTGCGGCGCCTCCGATTCCGACAGTTCGACGTCGATGTCGCGCACGCCGCCGACAAAATGGAAGCGGGCGTCCATTTTGTTCCGCTCCATCAGATGCCGCTCGACGGCATTCCGGTCGAGCTGAAAGGTCGCAATGTTCGAGATGCTGCGAATCGAAGACGAAGACACGTCTTCCCAAAAATCGTTCTTCCCCGTACCCGTCTGCCAGTAAAAGCGCAGATTGTATTTCAGGTAGTGGTTCACCATCAGGTAATCTTCGAGGTCGAGGATCTTCGAGAAGTAGTACCCCGAGAGTTGAACGAGCGATTCTCCGACCTTCTGCGTCGGCCGGGGTGGATCATCCCACTTATCGAGCAGAAGCACACTTTTTGCCGTGTACTTGAGCAGTTGAGCGGCAAGCGACAGACCCGCAAGGCCGGCCCCGATGATCACGACGTCGTACTGGCTCTTCAACTCCGATGTCAAGGCTTCTTCCGGCGGCACGGAATTATGTGACACAGATCACCCCGGCGTTTCGAGAATGTACTCAGAATAGCAAGGCGCGCCCAAACGTATGATTTCGCTCGGATTCAGATCGCGGCTCGATGGAATCCCGTCTCCAGCCCGGCTAACATAGGTCCAATTCATTCCAGGAGGGAACGCATGGGAAACGGGCCCATTTGCATCCCCATCTGCCTCTTTGCAGCGCTGCTGGCCGTACCGCCGAAGGTCAATGCCCAGTGGATCCACCACCCCACACCGGGCACGCCGCGACTGCCGGACGGCAAACCGAATCTTTCCGCCAAAGCTCCGCGCCTGAACGGCAAACCGGATCTCTCGGGAATCTGGGAGGCCGAAAGCACGCCGAAAAAGGAACTCGCCGTGATGTTTCCGCCCGGGGTCGGATTGCTGCCGGGCGGTGAAAACGGTCTTGGCGAGGACGATCCGCAAAAATACTTTCTCAACATCCTGGCCGATTACAAATCGGGAACGGAACCCCTGACGCCCGCCGCCTCCGCGCGATTGCTGGAAATGCGTCAGCATCCGCCCCATCTCTCCAGCCTGTGCTCGCCGGTCGGCGTGCCGCTCACCGAATTGCTTCCGGCGCCATACAAGATTGTGCAGACCCGCGGTCTTGTGCTGATCCTCTTTGAAGCCAACACCGTCTTCCGCCAGGTCTTTATGGATGGGCGCGCGCATCCAGCGGACCCTCAACCGGCCTTTCTGGGCTATTCCGTCGGCCGATGGGAGGGCGACACACTCGTGGTGGAGGTCGCCGGCTTCAACAGCAGTGCCGCACTGGACGCAATGGGGCATTTCCACAGCGAACAGCTTCGGGTCACCGAACGCTTTCATCGCCGCGACTTCGGGCACATGGATATCGAGATTACGCTTACCGATCCGGAGGTGTTCACGCGGCCCGTGACGATCAAGTCCAGCCAGCGGCTGCTTCCGGACACCGACCTCATCGAGAACTTCTGCCAGGAAGACGAGCGGGACCTCGCCCATTTGACGGCTATTCCCGCCAAAAACTGACGGCGCATCCCCTTTTTGCACTATTTGTCCTTTGCCGCGGCCGTGGCAAACTGTAGAGTACCGAAAAATCGAATCCTGTCCCGGACCTGAAACATTCCAGTGTTTCCGGTCCACATCATCGAATTGAGGTACACGTGCAAAACCCACAGGAAGAACAAAGATTTGGCGAGCCGCTCGAGGATTTCTCCCTGACGCAGGTGAGCACTGGAAAGCTGTTGCGTCTCTCCGATGCGATGGCGGGCAGGCAGGGGGCAGTAGTGGTTTTCTGGTCCGGAGTGTGTTCGCATTGCGTCCGCTACGACCCGTTTCTCGACGGCTTTCAGAAGCGGCATCCCGAACTGGCTTTTCTGGCCGTTGCCTCCCGGCAGGGCGAGACAGTCGAAGCCATTCAGCAGGCAATTGCCGAAAGAAGGCTGAATTTCCCCATGGTCCACGATCCGGGCGGGAAAGTCGCCGCGCGCTGGTACACGCAGCAGACGCCGCGCGTGTTCCTGATGGATGCCGGCCGCAATCTGCTTTACCGGGGCGCCATCGATAATTTCAAGTATCCCGAAGATCCCGAATACGTCGCTTACCTCGAACCGGCCATCGATCAGTTTCTGAAAGGGCAGCCGATAGTGCGAACGGAAACGGCCAGCTACGGCTGCGCCATCCAGTCCGTCTATTACATCCTGCCGAGGGCTCTGTGAATTCGGCGATGGGCCAGCTTTTCCGCATTCCCGCCGCCCTGCTCGAAACCGGTTTGACCGCCATGCACGCCGCTCTGGGGACGGCGCAGCGCGGGATCGAAAAGGTTGCCGGAAAGGCAGGTCCGGTTGAGCCCGGCGCACCTCCGGACGGTCCCACCGCCGTCGATCTCGCGGTCTCCGATTTCGCCAACCGCGTGGCCCGCATCGCGCGCTACACGCCGCCGGGGGCTTCCGAAGTTCCCCGCATCTCCGTCGAAATCGCCGGCGCCGCGAAACGCTCCTTCAGTTTTGTGAAGCTCGGGGATCCCCGAAGCGTCGCTCTTCCGGCTCAACTCGCCCTCTCGGTCGGGAGCCTTGCGGTGCAGTCGGCGCTGCGCGGCCTTGCCACCCTCGAATTCTTCGGGCCCTCCAGAATTCAGTCCCTGGTTCGCGATGTCTAC
>CAZXCO010000752.1:0-2619 GCA_964639095.1 uncultured Solibacteraceae bacterium | reverse complement strand
GCCACCGAGCGCCAGTTCCTGGTTGACGATGCTGAGCACCCGGCCGTGCGTTGGATCAACGACGACAACGGAGCCGTTATAGGGTCCCCACGCCTCCACGGCTGCTCTGCGGACCTCGAGATCTTCGCCATCGACCTTGTCCCCGATCGTCGAATCCTTGTACGTGGGCGCATCCCAGGTCTGGACCCATACCTTTTTGCGAGGCCGGGCCTTCACAGTATGCGAAGCGGGGGCGACCTTTACGGTCACGGTGTTCACGGTTTTTGCCGCAGCCGTGTTTGCAGCAACAGCTTTTGCCGTTACGGTCTTTTTCTTTCTCTTATGGTGCGTCGTCTTGTGCGTTGTGGTGGAAGTGGTCGTCTCCGCGAGCGCGGCCGTTGTCAGCAGGGCGACAGCGAGCACCGGAGCGGTGAGCAGAAACGGATATGCCTTCATGAAGCGCAACAAGACGGAAAACAGCAAGCGTGAAGGGCCCAGGGTCACCGGGCAAACGAAGTCGATCCGGGGAGCAGCCGGAAAATCCATTGTGTCGCGTTCAACGCTCCGGGTCAACCGAATTGTTCGAATTCCGGCAGGCATTTCGAGTGGTTCCCCAATACTCTATCGGCGCTATGCTGTTCTTTTCGAGATTCCTTCCGTAAACATTCGTTGCATGCCTCCCGGAGAAAACAATGCCTCGGATTCAGTATCCCTCAACCGGCAGATCGTCGGATGCGGGCGCTGCCCGCGCCTGATCGCCCACTGCCGTGAAATTGCTCGTATAAAGAGACGTTCATTCCTCGACTGGGATTACTGGGGAAAACCGGTTCCGTCATTCGGAGATCCAGCGGCTCGCCTGCTGATTCTGGGTCTGGCTCCGGCTGCGCACGGCGCGAACCGCACGGGACGGATGTTTACCGGAGACCGTTCCGGTGATTTCCTGTACCGCTCGCTCCACAAGGCCGGCTTCGCTTCCCAGACCGAAAGCCGCCACGCGGGGGATGGCCTGCGGCTGACGGACGCCTGGATCACGGCGGCCGCCCATTGCGCGCCGCCGGAGAATAAGCCCAGCCCGGCCGAACTGCGAAACTGCCGGCCTTTTCTCGAGCGGGAGATGGAAATACTCGGTCGCGTGCAGGTCGTCGTCACGCTGGGGAAGATTGCGTTCGATACCTGGTTGAACTTGTTGAAAAGCCGGGGGCGGATCGAACGAGTCGCCG
The DNA here is from genome assembly GCA_964639095.1 of uncultured Solibacteraceae bacterium. Classification (GTDB taxonomy): domain Bacteria; phylum Acidobacteriota; class Terriglobia; order Bryobacterales; family Bryobacteraceae; genus BOG-234. The sequence continues at coordinate 1,420 of CAZXCO010000752.1, read as the reverse complement.
ATTTCCGGTTCGGTCACGGCGTCCTGTATCCCGAACTCCAGCCCGCTCTGCTCGGCTGCTATCACCCGAGCCAGCAGAACACATCCACGGGCAAGCTGACTCAGGCCATGCTGGATGAAGTATTCAAGCGCGCGGCCCGGCTTATCCGATCCGAATCAGTTCCCGCTGCACCGCGCCCGTAGTGGAGGCGGAGTCCGCAGTGACAAAAACGTTGACCTCCGACCGGACGCCGAAATCCTCCAGATAAATTCCCGGCTCGATCGAGAACAGCGATCCGGGGAGAATCCGGCGCTCGTCATGCGTTTCCAGATCGTCCATGTTCGCTCCCGTGCCATGGACTTCGGTTCCGATCGAATGACCCGTACGGTGGACAAAGCGGTCTTCAAACCCCTTTTCCCGGATATACTTTCGGGCGGCGTTGTCCACCTCGAAGCCGCGGATGTCGCGCCCGGATTTCACGGCGCCGAAGACGGCCTCGATAGCGCGGTCGCGGGCGTCCCGCACGGTTTCGAACACTCCCCGGACGCGGTCGGGCGGCTCCCCGCAGAAACCGGTCCATGTGATGTCGTAGTAAACGGCGCCGGGGCGATCGAGTTTCGCCCACATATCGAGCAGAACGAAATCGCCCGGGCGGACTGGCGCGCTCGTCGCGGCGACGGGCTCGTAATGGGGATTTCCCGCGTGGCCGTTGACCGCCACGATCGGCCCGCTGTCCGTGACCATGCCTGCATCGCGGAACTGGTCGAGCATCCAGTCGCGGACGGCGCACTCGTCCACGCCCCCGGAAAGCCTGTCGCCAATGAAACGAAACGTCTCGGCGCAGATTTTGTCCATCCGCCTCCCGGCCTCGAGGTGCGTCTCGAACTGCTCCGTGCTCAGCCGCGCCTCAAATTCCTGAATCAGTTCTGCCGAGCTGACCACCTCCACACCCTGCGACCGGACGAGTTCAACCGTCCCGGCATCCACCATCGCGACATAAGGAACCGCGCAGAGGGGCGAATACTGCATGGCGACGCGTTTGCATCCACCGAGCAACCGGGCGAGACCCGCATGCTGCTCCTGCCAGCTCGAATATTTCAGCTTTTCTCCCGGAAGCGCATCGATCACACCGGCTTCGATGCGATGCACCAGACCCCGCGGCTCGCCCGTGGCGGGAATCAGATAATACCAGCGTCTGGTCACATGCGCGGGTGGATCGAGTCCGAGGACCCGATAAGCCAGCGGATCCCGCCCGTGGTGGTCGAAGAAAAGCCAGCCGTCAATCTTCTGCCGGCGCAGAGATTCCTGAATGCGCGGGATTTCCATTTGATTCGAGAATAACGCGCTGAAGGCGGGCGGAATCGATCCCGTCCACCTCGACGATTTTCAGCGGACTGCTGAACCCGCTGACAATCCGGATCGCCGCGGCGGGCACTTCCAG
>CAZXCO010000751.1:0-5322 GCA_964639095.1 uncultured Solibacteraceae bacterium | reverse complement strand
AGATTCATGAAAACCGGATTGCGTCCTCGGAGGCGATCGAGCGCTGCAGGCTGACTGTACAAATTTCGACGAAACTGAACCGCGCGCACCTGATCACTGGAGAGCAGGCGCTGATTCTCCCTTGTCTGGGGCGCACCGAGCGCGATATGCAGAAATCCGGCGCCCAGTTCGTAAGCGTGGAAGACACGACCGGCGTGGTTCATCAGTCTCACGGATCGTTGCCTCCCGCGTCGGAGCACCTTCGAAGCGAGCCGGCCATCATCGCCGGGATTGCGATGGCGACGCTGGGCGCTTCCACGACAGTGGACTGGCAGAGCCTGATCGATAACTATGATCGTATCCGCGAGCACATCGAACATGTTGTGCCGGGCTTCACGCAATACAACGCCCGAGTACGGCAGCCCGGTGGATTCTATCTGCCTAACGCGCCCCGCCAGGGGAAATTCAAAACGCCTTCCGCAAAAGCAAAATTCACCGTTCATGCCATACCGCAGCGCAAACTGGAGAACGATCAACTGCTGTTGACGACCATTCGCAGCCACGATCAGTTCAACACGACGATTTACAGCGAAAACGATCGCTACCGCGGCGTCTCCGATGGCCGGCGCGTCGTTTTTCTGAATCCCGACGACATGCGGCGCCTTGGCATCAGCAAAGACCAATGGGTGGACCTCATCAGCCACTTCGAATCGGAGACAAGGCGCGCGGAACGCTTCAAAAGCGATTCCGTATCAGATCCCGGCAGGATGCGCGGCAACGTACTTTCCGGAGGCGAATGCTTTGGTTCCGATCCGGGATGTCGCTGAAAAGAGTAATCAACCGGCCTCGAAATCACTTGTGATTACGATCGAGGCTTCGCTGCTTCCGGGTCAGATTCATGAAAACCGGATTGCGTCCTCGGAGGCGATCGGGTCTCCTGTTGCAAGATGATGCCTTCGGCGACGTCGCTGCTTCAGGAGAAGCCGCGTCCCGGAGAACGAACAGAAAGCGGCAACACCGCGTAATAACACCTCGCCCAGGCGATTGACGCCGGGCTGCAACCCGCAGGGCTCAATTTGATTCCTCGGGTCGATTCGCCGGAGCGGCATGCCTCGCCCGGTATGGAGTCATTTCGCACTCCGCTGTTTCCACCACAGCGGATCTCCGTAGTGAATCGGCGCCTGACTATTCGGGCGGCTGTTCCATTGTGCCCATTCCGGCGGACAATCGATGGACAGTTCCCTGAGATGCCAGCGGCCATCCCGGCGCACGAATATCAGGCGGCCGTCGAGGATTACACCGTCCGGCTGGTCATCATCAACCCGGCGTCCAAGCGCCGCGACACGAACCTGTAATTCCACCCGCGCCGGCCCCGCTTTGCGGTCCAGGATTTCCTCGAGCACGACTTCCATCTTTCGCACACCAGCGGTGTGAACGGAGAGGAGTTTCCCGCATTGTGCCAGGTCGCACTTCCTGCCCTTGATCACGATTTCCGCTTCGGCAGCATATTCTCCGAGAGGCTCCCAGAATTTCAAGCGAAAAGGTTCCTCCAGCTGGCGCAAATCGTTCGCAATTTCTTCTAAAGCATCGGAAAAATCATCCTGCATTTGCGCCTCCGGAGGTATGATTGTATAACTCGATGGTAACCATCAGTCTTCCGGAGCGGCTCGCCGAGGTAGCCCGGCGCCCCAGCCCGCCGGAAATCGCGAACGGGGCGCTTGTTCTGGAGGCAGCGCATCTCGATCCATCGCGCATTCCGGACCTGCTCATCGCGGAATCGCGTCCGGTGGTCATCCGGCGGTATCTTGACGGAACGCCGCTCGAGGACCTCACGTTCGAGCGCCTGCGGGCCATGGCCGGACACCATTGCCTCTCAGTTGCGGACAAACCGTCCATTGCATCCAGGGTCTACGCCGACGGCCTCGACAGCGAACCGATGCTGCTTCGCGATTACCTGGATTATGAAGTCCTCGCTCCCGGACCCGCGAACCCGAAGCTCTACGAGCGGTACCGGAATCTCCGGGTGCCCCAGGAATTTCGCAGGGATCTCTGCCTGATCCGGCCGTCGTTTCTTCCGCGCAGCGAAGTAAATCTGCCGTGCATCTGGATTGGCAAAGGCGGGACGTCGACGTGTCTGCACACGGACCCCAATGACAACTTCGTGACGATGTGCATCGGGACCAAGAGATTCCACCTGTTTCCTCCGTGCGATCTGCAGTGGCTTTATCTCCGCCAGGTCTCGGCATCATCGTTGCTTACCAGCCCGATTGATCCCCGCGAGCCGGACCTGGAGCGCTACCCGGATTTCCGCAATACAAACGGCACGACTGTCGATCTTGAAGCAGGCGATCTGTTTTTTCTGCCGCTCGGATGGGCGCACTTCGTCGAGTCACCCACTTCGTCATTCACATACAACTACTGGGTCAAATCCGATGCAACTCCATTCTTCAAGCGAGCCGCAACCCGGCCTTCTTCCTCTGTCGTCCCCGTGGCTCATAGATAAAACTTCAGACCAGGTTGAGGATCTCGTCGAACTACTCGACTGGAGAGACCGGCATCAGCCGCATCTGCCGGCTTTCGGATTCCTCGACCGCGATCTGGAACTCTGTGAAAGCGACAACTACGGTTCGCTTGCTGCGTGGGCGCGGGCCATCGCCGTATATTTACGCGAGCAAGGCGTCGGACGGGAGCCGGTTGTCCTCGCCTATCCTCCCGGGCTTGAACTGGTGCGCAGCCTGTGGGGAATTCTGTTTGCAGGCGCGATCGTCGTTCCGGCGTACCCTCCCGCCGACAAACGCAGCACGGGGCTCATCGCGCACATCCTCAAAGATTCGGGCGCGCGTTTCGTTCTGGCAGACAGGGCATCGGCGGAAGCGTATCGTGCCTCATCTCCGGATGACGGCGCGGTGTGGCTCCAGTACGAAGATGTTCTTCCTGACACGAGGAACCATTACGATGTAGCTCAACCGGGCGGCAGCGCGATGGCCATTTTTCAATACACCTCCGGATCTGTAGAGAACCCCAAAGGCGTCGTACTCACGCACCGGAACATCCTGGCGAACTCGCGGCTCATTTATCACAGCTTCTTTCACACGTCGAAAAGCCGCGGCCTCATCTGGCTGCCGCCGTATCACGACATGGGGCTGATTGGCGGGATCGTACAACCGGTGTTCGGCGGCTTCTATACCAATCTCATGTCGCCGCGCACCTTCCTGCGCGATCCGCTGAACTGGTTGAAGGCAATCAGCAGCACACGGGCAACCACCAGCGGCGGGCCCAATTTCGCGTACGAAAGATGTTTGCAAATACCAAATGAAAAGCTGCAGGAGGCGGGCATCGACCTTTCGAACTGGCAAGTGGCGTTCAGCGGAGCCGAGCCGGTCGATCCCTCAACAATTCGTGCCTTCATCGCGAAATACGCACCCTTCGGCTTTGAAGCGCGCCGGTTCATGGCATGCTACGGCCTCGCCGAAGCGACGCTTTACGTCAGCAGTTCGCATAAACTTCGGAAGTCGGTTTTCGTCGCCGTGGAATCGGAGTCGCTGCGCCGTAATGAGGTCCGCCTCCGCGAGGAAGGCGCCGCAGGTTCCCAACTTCTCACCAGCCACGGCATGGTTGGCCCGAACATCAAAATCGTCAACCCCGATACCTTACAGCTGGCGCGGCCGTACGAAGTGGGCGAAATCTGGGTAAGCGGTCCGAGCGTTGCGAGCCGTTACTGGAAACGCAAAGACGAAAGCCGGGCGACGTTCAACGTCCGCCTCGAAAACGACGATACTCCGTATCTGCGCACCGGTGACCTGGGGTTCATCCACCGCGGCGAGTTGTATGTGGCAGGCCGCCGGCGGGATCTCATCGTGATCGCCGGCCGCAATCACTACCCGAATGACATCGAAGCAACCGTCCAGGATGCACATCCCGCTCTCGAGCGTGGCTCGGGCGCCGCATTTTCAATCTCCGCGGGACCCGGCGCCGGAGAGCGGCTGGTGATCGTACAGGAAGTATCGCGAAACCACGAGAACAGCCTCGATCCGGGACCGGTGATGGAAGCGATGCGTGTAGCCGTTTCCGAGCGCCACGCCATCGCGCTCGCGGAGATTGTTCTCACGCCGCACGGCGCCGTGCCCCGAACCCGCAGCGGGAAGGTAAGGCGAAATGCCTGCCGCGAAATGCATCTGGCGGATCAGCTCCGCGTCCTCGCTTCATGGCGTCAGTCCGATGATGCATCCGCGCGCGTCGCTTTTCCGGAAACAATGGCGCTCGAACCTGCGCCACATGCGCCGTCCTTCGCCGGCCTTGGCCGCGAAGAGGCAACCGCCGCGCTGCTTGGCTGGATGCGGCAACGAGTCGCGTTCGAACTGCGCATGCCGGCGAACGATCTCGACCCCAACATGCATTTCGGCTTGTATGGCCTCGATTCCCTGATCGCCGTAGCGATGACAGCCCTGCTCTCACAAGCCCTCGGCATGGAACTCGAAGAAACGCTGCTCTGGGACTACCCCAACTTCAACCTCCTGAGCAGCCATTTGATCGATCGCTTTTTTTCTTCTCCGGGGCAATGAATCGCCGAAGATTCGAGCAGCTGAACAACAATTGCCGCGTCGTATCAGCGATCTGGTTCCACCAGCGCACCCTGCGAAGGCTGCACTCTCTGCCTGACGGTTTTGGTCTCTGTGCTGCATTCGTCGAAGTCTGGTGGGAAGCCGTCCGTGCCGGCAGGCCTTTGACAGCGGCAGTTGAGTTGACCTCACCGGCGTTCGTGAAGGACCTCCTGATCCGGCAGTACCGTAGCGCATGGCTTCTGAAATTTCCGGAGGGCAAAATCGCGATCAGTACCGCGGACAGTGCACTGCTCACGAGTAAGTACGGAACCGCGGATACCGGAAAGATCATGCGCCGGATTCCTGCAGCGGGCGCCCTCGCATTCAGCGGAGCCGCGTCGAGCGGCCTTGCATCCAGCGAAGCATGCCCGCTCGCAGCCGATCTGCAAACCCGTTACGGTGTTCCGCTCGTCGAGAGTAAAGTCTGGATGGCTTGTGCAACCGCGCCTCCGGTCACGGCTCACTCCGCAAGGGAACCGGGATTACGAGTCCTCTCGCTACGATACGGAACCACCGGCCACCGGGCGGCTTTTGTTATCGAATCGGACGGATCCCTGCGTTTCTTCGATCCCAACGCCGGAGAGGTGCGATTCAGCTGCACTGCGGACTTCAATGAATGGCATAGCCTGTTCTGGCAGGCAGCAGGCTATGCGCGCCGATGCCCCACTGTGAGATTCTTCCGTTTCACGCGAGGCGAACCGGCAGCGACTTCAGGCCATGGAAGCTGAGCGTCGAATGCCAC
>CAZXCO010000750.1:0-4960 GCA_964639095.1 uncultured Solibacteraceae bacterium | reverse complement strand
CGGAACCGCTGCGTCGGTGAACGGCCGCGACGCCAGCGCGATGTTGTTGTCGTCCGTCCTCCAGACCAGGTCTCCGGCGCGGATGCGATCGAAGCGGATCGCGCGGTTGCCGAAGCGAAGCTCCAGCCTGCCGTCGAGCCTCGGAACTGCCTGATAGACGCGCCCGCCTTCTTCCGGCTCGCCCGGGCTGCGCCAGTCCGCCGCGTCGAACACCACGCCATCGCCTTCCTTCAGCGGCGCGATTCCGTGCGCCTCGGATGTTTCGATCGCGACGTGGTCCGCTCCGGTTTCGACAACGCGCCCCATACAGACGCCCCTGTGCCGTGGCGCGCGGCCGCGCACAACCTTCTGATGATTCGTGCCCGTCACGAACCAGGGGCCGAGGCCGCGCGAATAAACCTGTTCCAGTTGGAGTTCTTCCGCGCGGCTGACGGCGTGCGGCCGGCCCGCCCAGGCTTCGTCCACGGCCCTGCGGTAGGCCTGCGTCGTCAGCGCGACATATTCGGCGTCCTTGTAGCGGCCTTCGATCTTGAGGGCGGAAACGCCGGCTGCAACGATCTGCGGAATTTCCCGCAGCGTGTAAAGATCTCCCGGCGAGAGCAGATAACGCGCATCGGCCAGAGGCTCCTGTGCGCCATCGACGATCAAATCGTAGGGCAGCCGGCAGGCCTGGGCGCACTGGCCGCGGTTGGCGCTGCGCCCGCCCCATGCCTCGGAGGAAAAACACTGTCCCGAATAAGCAACGCAAAGAGCGCCATGCACGAAGATCTCGAGCGGGCACCCGGTCTGTTCCCGGATCGCGCGCACTTCGTTCAGAGACAATTCGCGCGCCAGCGTCACGCGATCGGCTCCGAAGCGGTGCGCGAATCGCACTCCTTCCGCGTCCGTGATGCTCATCTGGGTGCTGGCGTGGAGTTCCACGTCCGGCGCCATTTCCCGTAAACGCCGCAGAATCCCGAGATCCTGCACGATCAGCGCATCGGCGCCCGCCTCGATAATGGCGGCGCCTACGCGTTCGGCTTCGCGCAATTCATGTTCGAAAACGAGGGTGTTGAACGTGATATAGCCGCGCACGCCGCGCCGGTGGAGAGTGCGCATCGCCTCGGGCAATTCTTCCAGCGTGAAACCCGTCTTGGCCCGTGCCGTGAAATGCCGAAGCCCGAAATAAACTGCATCGGCGCCCGCTTCAATCGCAGCGCGCAGTTGTGGCCAGTACCCGGCCGGACTCATGACTTCGGGTTTTCGCAAACTATTACCAGCCTAACCGGTATCAAACTCCCGGAACGCGCACGGGGTGCGACTCTACGCCGGCTTCTGGAACAGAGTCTCGGCGAAGCCCCATTCCCGGTCGATCCACTGCCGCACGCACGGCCAGCCGGTGCGGCATCCGATGCCCGGAATTTCTTCGGCGCGGAACTTGTGAGACGATTCGGTCCAGATCGTCTCGCCCGCGTCGAAGTGGATGCTCGTATCCAGAGCGCCAACGCGAACATCCTGCGCGATGCTGGAGCGCAGGTGCATCTCAATTCTTGACTGGCGCTCGTTCCAGCGCGCCTCATGAGCGAACTGCCGGATTTCGAAACGCCCGTCGAGTTCGCGGTTGATGCGCGCAAGAAGATTGAGATTGAACGCCGCGGTGACGCCGATCGGGTCGTCGTAGGCGCGGAGGAGGGTCATGCGTGACTTGACCAGGTCTGCCCCAAGGAGCAGATAATCGCCCGGCTGCGTGCGCTTTGAGATCTGCCGCAGAAAGGCCGCTGACTCAGCGCGGTTGAAATTCCCAATGGTGCTGCCGAGGAAGAGAATCAGCGCGGATTGATCCGGCTTGCGATGGGCGAGAGCCAGGTCGATGCCGTCGATATAGCTCGCTTCCACGGGCTCGATGCAAACGTTATTCATCCCGCTGAGGGCATTGACGCACGTATCCAGTGCAGCCGGCGAAATGTCGATGGGAAGGTAATCGACCGGGCCGTAACGGGCTGCGGCCGAAAGAATGTGCCGCGTCTTGCTGCCCGTTCCGCTGCCAAGTTCGATGATGAGCCTGGGGCTCTTGCCGGCGCGGACGATCTCACCCGCGGAGCTGTGGAGGAGTGCGGCCTCCGCGCGGGTAACGCCATACTCGGGCAGAACCGTGATGACTTCGAAGAGAGCGGAGCCGACCTCGTCATAGAGCCACGAAGGGGGAAGCGTCTTCTGACCCTTTCGCGTGAGGCCGTCTGCCACGGCCTGGGCAAATTCCACGTTGACCTGCGTGGAACTGGCGGAAGCGGCGGCAGGGGCGAACATCAACCCTCCATCACGCGGAACCCCGCGTACATATAGGGATAATCGGACCGGAACCAGTTGCGGAAACTCGGCCGCGTGAAGACGCTCGCTGTGCGCGGCGATGCACCCTTTAAAACGTAATGGTTGCCGTCGAAGAAATCCGCCGAATAACCCGGATAGTGCGGATGCGGCGCGAAACCCTTGAATGGTGCGAAGACGTCGCGTGTCCACTCCCAGCCGTTGCCGGTCATTTGAACCGGCGCGTAGACGTTGGGGTTGCGGCCCGAGTCGACCGGAACCGGATCCCAGCGCAGATAGTCGAAGTTGTCGCGCGCGGGATCGGGAGGAACCAGCGCCGCAGCGCGCTGGAACTGCGCTTCGCTCGGAAGCAGCAGCCCGCGCCACCGGGCATAGGCGGAAGCCTGCTGCCAGGTGACCCAGACCGGCCAGTCGAGTGGCAGCGGAAACCGGGAAAACATTCCACGATAGAACCAGGAATCGCCTTCACGTGCCCAGAAGTGCGGGACCGGTCCACCCTCCTCCACGAAATCGAGGTATTCGCCGTTCGAGACCTTGAATTTCGAAATGTGGAAAGCGGGCACGAAGACCTCGTGCGCCAGACGTTCGTTGTCCCACCCGAAGCGCCCGTCGGTCTGCCCGAGAGTGACATACCCCGCATCGATCGCGATCATGGGATTTGACGGCGTCGGGCGGCCGGATACGCTGGAACGCGCCTCCGAAGGCGGCTTCTTTTGATCGTAGGAAAGGCCGTGCAGCAGGTACGCGAATGTTTCCGCGTGCATATGGCGATGCTCGATGGCCATGTGCAGAAGCCAGGGATCGAAGTCCTCAAGATGAGCGTCGATCCACTCGCGTGTTTTCGCGTTGTACTGCTCGATCTCCGGCTGCGATGGCCAGTCGCGCGGCGAATCGGCGGGGGCCTCTCCAGGCGCGGGATCGATGCCGCGCTCAAACAGAGAATCGAATTCCGGATGGAACGAGGGAGCGCCGGCGCCGCGGCGGGCCAGAATGTTCCAGTCGAAAGCCTCGAAATGGCCGAGATAAAAAATGAGCCGATGGCGTTCCGCAACGGGACGGGAGTAGAGCGTTTCAGGGCCGATCAAACGGAAGAGGCCGTCCGTCTGCTCACGCGCGGCGGTAAGCCGCCGGCCACGCAACTCGAGATCGTTGTTTATTACTGGACTCGACATTGATTCACTGATGCTAGCAACCCTTTCGCCTTTGTGGAAACGAAAACCGTGATAAAAGTAAGCCCCGACCCTCTTACTGCAGTAGTCATCTTGCGCAGTCAATTGGATGCAGTGGCTTGCGTGAACGGTGCCGGTTTTAACCCTCGAAATTTGTGTGGCCCGGGACACATTTCGCAGGCCGCAGGCCGCCTCGCCTCAACCTCAGAACTGAACTTTGGGAACCTCGCGCGAGCCGGGTTCGGTCTTGAAATATGCGTCCTCGCGCTGGAAGCCCGACATGGAAGCCACGACGTTCGCGGGAAAAAGCGACAGGTCCGTGTTGTATTTCTGAACGGCTTCGTTATAGCGGCGGCGTGACTGCAGAATGCGATTCTCCGTGCCCGCAAGCTCGAACTGCAACTGCCGGAAATTTTCGTTGGCTTTGAGATTCGGATAATTTTCGACGACGATGAGCAGGCGGCCCAGCGCGCTGTCGAGTTGATTGCTGGCGGTGATCTTTTCCTGGGGCGTTCTGGCTCCGGCCATCGCGGCTCGCGCGTTGGCGACCGACTGAACCACAGCCGTCTCTTCCTTCGCGTAGCCCTTCACCGTCTCGACCAGATTGGGGATCAGATCGGAGCGGCGCTGGAGATCCGCATCCACCTGGCTCCATCGGCCGCTGATGGCTTCTCTCTCCGCGGCGAGCTGGTTACGTACGCCGACAAATTCGCAGCCTCCGAGTACAAGAGCGAGAACCACGACGATGAGTACGATGATTCGGGTCTTCATGTTAATCCTCCCTGACCGGAACTTTTTCGAGGCGATCGACCGCATCGATCACCTTGCCGATTTCAGCCAGGCAGGCCGCCAGCAGAGGTTCCGGTTCGATCTTATCCGGCTTGCCCTTTTGTTCCCGCAGATCCAGAAGATGCCGGAACGGCGCCGGATCGATACCGAATTGCTCGTGCGCCCGCTCGATCACTTCCCGTTTGCGTGCCGGACTTTCAAAACCATGCAGGATCAGAGCATGCCGGAAGAGGACGCAAAAGGTGGGGACCGAATCTGCCAGCAGGCGCCGCAGCATGGATTTGTCGGAAAGGATTCCCGCGGCTTTCTGCCGCAGGCGGAGCAGCTTCGATCTCAGTTCGTACTCCACCTCGGCGCGGTAAAACGACAGGTCGATGGCGAGATCCGAAACCGGATCCGATCCATACAGAATGCGATGGTGCTGCTTGATGTCCTGAAATTCGATGGCGAAGCAATCGGTGGAACCCCGCACTTCGTGCTCCGTCAGGAGGAGCGGCGCCGGGTTGCCCCGTTCGCGCCACCAGCGGAAAATCGTCTCCGCCGCGCCAAGCTGAACGGGGGAAATCTGCCGCAGGACGCAGAGGATATTGTAGTCGGAAAATTGCTCCTCCCGGTCGCCGACCGCGGCGGATCCGTAGAGAACCACAGAGACGAGATCGGAGCCCAGTGCTTTGCGGAGTTTTTCGACAAGTTGGTCA
>CAZXCO010000749.1:0-2032 GCA_964639095.1 uncultured Solibacteraceae bacterium | reverse complement strand
TCGACGTGAAGTCTCCCGACGGCAAAGTCACCAACTGGAATTTCGAACTCGGCGCGATCCCCGTTCTGTTGAAAGAGGGCTGGAAAAAGAGTTCCCTGAAGGAAGGGGATCAGGTCACCGTAGAGGGTTCCCGTGCCAAGGACGGTTCATTCAGCGCCAATGCCCGCAGGGTCACGCTGCCCGACGGGCGCAGAGTCTTCGCCGGCTCTTCCGCGCCGACTCCCGACAAATAGCCGGACCACACACCAGTCTCGCGAGGTCCGCACTGCGCGGGCCGGCGCGTTTTTGTGTGCGAGCGTGTTGTGTGCAATCGATGATGACCGCACAGGAGATTTGACGTGAGAAAGTGGCATTTCCTGGCAACCGCGGTTGCCTTGACCGTGACGATAGCGATGGCGGCTCCGCAGAACAATCCGGCTCAGGCCGGCGGACGGGGCAGAGGCAGAGGAAGGGGCGCCGTTCGCCACGGCCCTCCCGGACCCGTGCCGCGCCTGAGCGACGGGAAACCGGATTTGAGCGGGATCTGGAATGGGCAGCAGACGGTGACGCCGACCGGTGAGTTCGAGTCCGGCGGCCCGGGATCGGTTCCCGTGAACACTGTGCCCCCGATGCTCCCGTGGGCGGCGAAGCTGCAGGCGGAACGGGCGAAAACTCTTTTCGCGGACGATTTCGAGGCGCGCTGCCTGCCCGGTGGGCCGCCCAGGGTTCCGCCTTACCACATCGAGCTTTTTTCAACGCCCAAACTGGTGCTGATGCTGTTCGAAGGCAATACCCACATGTACCGGCAGTTCTTCGTGGACGGCAGCGATCATCCGAAAAACCTGAAACCCACGTTCTACGGCGACTCGCGGGCTCACTGGGACGGGGACACCCTGGTCGTCGACACCATCGGCTTCAATGATATTTCGTGGATTGACGCGCAGGGCCACCCGCATTCGAAGCAGATGCACCTGATTGAAAAATTCCATCGCGTGGACTTCGGAAATTTGTCGATCGACGTCGAGATCGACGACCCCGGCACCTACACGCGGCCCTGGAAGATGAGCCGGGTCACGACTCTGGAGCAGGGTATGGAGATAACCGAGTACGTCTGCAATGAGAACAATCAGGACCCCGCGCACCTGGACGGGGCCCACAAATAGGCGGCCTGGCCACGCTGCAGCGAGGAGACGGAAAAAATTGAGAGGTCATCTGGTGAACCGGATTTTGACGCTGCTGGCGGCCATGGGGATCTGGCTGCTGGTCGCCGCGCCCGCCGGCGCTCAGCAGCAGAAGAAAGGCTATCCGAATGGCGTGCCGCCGGTGCACGCGAGGAAGCCCCCGAAGCCGCCATCCGGGCCGACGCCGCACACACCCGAAGGCAAGGTGGATTTTTCCGGCGTGTGGGTGCTGTCCGGAAGTACAACCATTTCCGCCGAGCCCTCGTATCAGCCGTGGGCGCAGAAGCTTTACCAGGAACGCAAGGCGGCGAAGGGCAAAGGCGATCCCGAATCGTTCTGCTTGCCGGATGGCGCAGTCCGGGTGACGGCCCTGCCTTACAAGTTCGTACAGGGGCCGAAGATGATCGTGGTGCTTTCCGAAGGCAACACGCACAGCTTCCGGCGATTCTTCCTTGACGGACGAACCCCTGACGCCCAGCTCGACCTGGAGGGGGACACCTATACAGGCGTCTCGGTCGGCCAGTGGGATGGCGATGCGCTGGTCGTCAAGACAGTCGGCTTTAACGACAAGACCTGGCTCGACCCGACCGGCAAGCCTCACAGCTCCGCGATGAAACTGACCGAGCGCTACACGCGCCCGGATCTTGGTCATCTCGACGTCGATATCACGATTGACGACGAAAAGGCGCTGACAAAACCGTTCACATTCAAGCGTGTATTCACGCTCGCTCCGGGCTGGGATTTGCAGGAATACGTTTGCCAGGCCATTCTGGACGGCGTCATCCCGGCGGGCTCTGAAAAGTAAGCGGACGGCTAACCTGGCTTTCGGCCTCGGTTTTATATAAACTCTGCTTCATGCCCATGTATGAATA
>CAZXCO010000748.1:0-7339 GCA_964639095.1 uncultured Solibacteraceae bacterium | reverse complement strand
CGCCGCCGCACCGATTACGAACTGCGCAAGGCGAGGGAGCGCGAGCACATCCTGCTCGGCTTCCGACTGGCGCTCGACAACATCGACGAGGTGATTCGCCTCATCCGCGCCGCGCGCTCGCCGAGGGAGGCCCGCGAGTCGCTGGTCGCCGCTTCGACGAGGTTCCGGTTCAACGAGGTCTACCTCAGGGCTGCCGGGGCCACCGAGCCCATGCGGCAGCTTTCCGCCAAGCAGGCCCAGTCCATCATCGAGCTCCAGCTCCAGCGCCTTACCGGCATGGAACAGGAAAAGATCGCCTCTGAGCTCGCCGACATCCAGCGCCGCATCGCCGAGTATCTGGAAATCCTCGGCTCCGAAAAAGTCCTGCGCGATCTCATCGTCAAAGAGCTGCGCGAAGTCCAGAAGGAACACGGCGACGAGCGCCGCACGCAGATCGTCGACGATCCAGGCGAAATCCGCCTCGAGGATCTGGTCGCCGTCGAAGACATGGCCGTGACGGTCACACACGGCGGGTATCTCAAGCGCACTGCCGTCGATACCTACCGCCGGCAGACCCGAGGCGGCAAAGGCCGCATCGGCATGGGCACGCGCAACGAGGATTTCGTCGAGTATTTCCTCGTCGCCTCCACCCATAACTATCTGCTCATCTTCACCAACAAAGGCCGCGTCTACTGGCTCAAGATCTATGAGATTCCCGATGCCGCCACGGCCGGCAAGGGGAAGCACATTTCCAACCTCATCAATCTTCAGCCGGACGAAGCCGTCAAAGCGTTTCTCCCGGTGCGCGAATTCGTGCCCGATCAGTTCATCGTCATGGTCACGAAGTACGGCGTCATCAAGAAGTCCGAGCTGTCGGAATTCAGCAACCCGCTGCAGCGCGGCATTATCGCCATCGGCATCGACGAAGGCGACGAACTGATCGCCGCCCGCGTCAGTTCCGGCAAGGACTACATCTTCCTCGGCTCGCACGACGGCCAGGCCATTCGCTTCCCCGAAGAGAAGGTCCGTCCCATGGGCCGGCCCGCGCGCGGCGTGCGCGGCATGGATCTCGCCGCGGGCGACTTCATCGTCGGCGCCGAAGTGATCGGCGAAGAGGGGCTGATCCTCTCGATCTCCGACGCCGGCTACGGCAAGCGGACCGAAGTCACCGACTACCGCCTCACCAACCGCGGCGGCAAAGGCGTCATCAACATGAAGACCACGAAAAAGACCGGCAAAGTGGTCGCGATTCTCGCCGTCAAAGAGGATTCCGAGCTGATGATCGTTACCCGTGACGGCAAGATGATCCGCATCGATTCCGGCGAAATCCGCCAGGCCAGCCGCTCGACACAGGGCGTCCGCCTCGTCCGGATGGAAGAAAACGATCAGGTTGCCGCCGCCTGCCTGATCCCGGAAGCAGAAGAGAAAACCAACGGCGACGATCAGGGCAACCTGACGCTGCAGTAGCGGATTCGCGCCGGCGCAAAAGAAACCGGCGCAAAACATTGGAGCGCGGCCCGGGGCGCTGCTATACTCAAAACATAATATTCGCCTTTTGTTCGCATCGAAGGAGCTGTCCATGATCGACGAAAAAGAACGCGCACGAGCCCTTGAACAGACCCTGGGGCAGATTGAGAAGCAGTTTGGGAAGGGCTCGATTCTGCGGCTGGGCGCAAAAGACGCCATTGTTCCGGTTTCTGTCATTTCGACGGGCTCCATTGCCCTCGATTCGGCGCTGGGCGCGGGCGGGTTCCCGCGGGGGCGCATCTGCGAAATCTACGGACCGGAGTCTTCCGGCAAAACGACGATCGCCTTACAGGTGATCGCGGAGTCGCAGAAGAAGGGCGGGATGGCAGCGTTCATCGATGTCGAGCACGCGCTCGATCCGGTCTATGCGCGCAAGCTCGGGGTGGATGTCGATAACCTTCTGGTGTCGCAGCCGGACTACGGCGAGCAGGCGCTCGAAATCACAGGCGCGCTGATCGCTTCCGGCTCCATCGACGTGCTGGTGGTGGACTCGGTCGCCGCGCTGGTTCCCAAAGCCGAGCTCGACGGCGAAATGGGCGATTCCCACATGGGTTTGCAGGCGCGGCTGATGTCGCAGGCCCTTCGGAAGCTCACGGGCGTCGTTTCGAAATCGAAAACCTGCCTCATCTTCATCAACCAGATTCGCGACAAGATCGGCGTCATGTTCGGCAGCCCCGAGACCACCACGGGCGGCCGCGCTCTCAAGTTTTATTCTTCGGTCCGCCTCGACATCCGGCGCATCGCCGCAATCAAGGATGGCGATGCCGTGGTCGGCAACCGGACGAAGATCAAAGTCGTGAAGAACAAACTCGCGTCGCCTTTCCGCGAAGCGGAGTTCGACATTGTGTACGGCGAAGGCATTTCGCGCGAAGGCGAAATGATCGATCTGGGCGTGCAGCACAATGTTATCGAGAAGAGCGGATCGTGGTTCAGCTACAAGGCCGAGCGCATCGGCCAGGGGCGCGAGAACGCGCGGCAGTTCCTCAAGGATAATCCGGACATCCGGCAGAATATCGACACTGAACTGCGGAAGGCTTTGGGGCTGATCAAGCCCGAACCCGTCAATGGCGCCGTGCCCGCCGGTCCGGCTCCCGCGCCGGCTCCCCGGGCTGCTCCGGCGATGGCTCCCCGCGGAAGGTAAAGCGGGAGCCCGTCAATCGTACACCCCGTCAGTCGTAAACAAAGTGGAGGACCTTCTTCAGGTCCTCCCACGCTTCGCGCTTTGCGTTCTGGTTGTAGGGCCGCAGCAGGTATGACGGGTGGTAAGTCACCATCAGCGGGATATCGTTCCACTTGTGCCATTTGCCGCGCAGTCTGGTGACGCCGTCGCGACCCCCCAGAAGCGCCTTCGCAGCCGTCGAGCCGAGCGCGCAAATTGCCTTCGGGCGGATCGCAGACAATTGCCGGAAGAGGAACTGCCCGCAGATTTCCATCTCGTCCGGCTCCGGGGTCCGGTTCTCGGGCGGACGGCACTTCACCACGTTGCAGATATACACGTCGGCGCGCTTGAGCGGGATGCCTTCTTTCGCGGCCGTGCCTTCGATCATCTGGGTGAGAAGCTGTCCGGCGCGCCCGACAAAAGGAATACCCTGCGCGTCTTCATCGGCGCCCGGGCCTTCTCCCACGAAGACCAGCCGGGCGTTGGGGTTCCCGTCGCCGAAGACGATCTTGTTTCGGCCTTTGCAAAGCCGGCAGCGCGTGCAGTCGCCGATATCGGCGTGAATCTGTTCGAGCGTATCGCCGACGGGAACCAGGCCGGGCAATTCAACGGGAATATCGATGGTTTTCATTTCAGAGGGCGGGCTGACGATTTCGGCCGACGTTTCCACGGGAGCCGTTTCCGCCGGAACGGCTTCGGGCGGCGGCGTTTCGGTGGAGAGCGTTCGTTCCGATGATGTCCGGCGGTAGATCTGCGTGATGCCGAGGTCGCGGTAGAACTCGAGCCGGCGATGCAGTTCCTCCGGGCTCATTTCGAAACAGTGGCGGCCCGGCGCAGCATCAGAATCCGGCTCAGAATCTGATCGGCGATCTCGCGCTTCGAGGCCCGCGGAAGGGTGATGTACTCGCCCGTCCGCAGCGCGAGCGAGACCTCGTTGGATTCGGATTCGAAGCCGGTGCCCGCCTCTCCGACGAGGTTTGCGACGATCATGTCGCAGTTTTTCGTTTCGAGTTTGCGCCGTGCCTCCCGCTCGAGATCCCCGGTTTCGGCGGCAAAGCCGATCAGCAGACGGTCGCCGCGCTTGCGTCCGAGTTCCGCCAGGATATCCGGCGTGGGGTCGAGTTCGAGCGACACGCGGGCGGCAGTCTTCTTGATTTTCCGGCTCGATTCCATGGACGGCCGGAAATCGGCGACCGCGGCGCACTTGATGACCACCGTCGCGGGTTCGAGTTTCGCGAACACCGCGTCCCACATCTCGGCGGCGGTCCGCACCTGGACAACTTCAGCGCCGGCGGGAGGATTCAGATGCACCGGCCCGCTGATGAGAATGACACGCGCGCCACGGCTGATTGCCGCTTCCGCCAGCGCATACCCCATCCGGCCGCTGGAGCGGTTGGACAGATAGCGCACCGGATCGAGAGGTTCCTGCGTCGGTCCGGCCGTAATCAGGATCGTTTCGCCGTCGAGATCGGTTACGGGCGGCCGCAGGGCGCGTTCCACAGCCTCGACGATCGTGTCCACCTCGGCCAGCCGCCCCGGACCGAACGTGCCGCAGGCGAGAAAGCCATCGCCGGGTTCGACGATGACATGCCCGCGCCCGCGCAGCGTCTCGATATTGGCGCGAACCGCCGGATGTTCCCACATGTTGTTGTTCATCGCGGGCGCCAGCACGACGGGCCCGCGAAACGCGAGATACAGCGTGGAAAGGAAATCATCGGCGAGGCCGGATGCGAATTTCCCGATGATATTGGCCGTCGCGGGCGCGACCAGCAGCAGGTCGTTTTCCCGCGCGACGCCGATATGTTCAACCGAGCTGGAAAGAGTGGCCTCGGGGCTCTCCGAATCGAAAAGACCAGTGATGACCTTGCGCCCGGTGAGCGAGGCAAAAGTCAGGGGGCGGATGAACTCTTCGGCGGCATGTGTGAGGACCGCCTGCACTTCATGACCGTTCTGGATCAGCGCACGGGCGATTTCCGCGGCCTTATACGCCGCAATTCCGCCGCTCACTCCCAGAACGATCCGCATCGCGCGTTCCTGGCCGTCGCGTTTCCGGCCTCGCCTCAGAACTGCTCGGGAGCCGGCGCCTCTTCCGTGATCGCCGGTTCGGCCTGGATTTCGTACTTCACCAGTCCGCGGCGCGCCTCTTCCATGGCGGTCACGGTCGATTTTCTGGAGGACGTGGGCAGCAGCGACCGGGCGCCCCCCTGCAGTTGCCGGGCGCGTTTGGCCGCGACGATGATGAAACGATAGGTGCTCTGATCCGGATCGTCCGGGATGGAGCAGTGCGAATTGTTGCGGGGCGCGGTCTCTGACATTGTCGTTTATACTCCCAGTGCCTGATTGAATGTATCGAGAATCGGCTGAACCTTCTCTTCGACCCGAATGCGCCGTACGCGCTCGGCGCGGACAATCGCCTTCAGCGTTTCCGCCGCGAGGTCGAGGTCGTCGTTCACCAGCACGTAGTCATACAGGCGGTAATTGCGAATCTCCCGGGCCGCATCGGCCAGCCTCCGCCGGATCACTTCCTCCGCGTCCTGGCTCCGCGCGCGCAGGCGCTGTTCCAGAACCTCTCGCGATGGGGGAAGCACAAAGATAGTGACGGCGTCCGGTATCCGCTTCTTTAATTGTGCCGCACCCTGCACATCAATGTCGAGCACCAGGTCCTTGCCGAGTTTGATGGCATTTTCGAGCGCGTCGGCGTGGGTTCCGTAATAGTTCCCGAAAACGTCCGCCCATTCGAGAAACTCGTTCGCCGCGAGGCGGCGTTCAAACTCTGCCCGGTCAATGAAATGATAGGCTTGTCCCTCGATTTCGCGCGCCCGGGGCTTTCTGGTCGTGTACGAGACGGAAAAAGCGAGCAGGGCGATCTCGTTCAGCAGCCGGGAGACGAGCGTCGATTTCCCGGAACCCGATGGCGCGGAAATGATGAAAACAGTGGTCATTCGATCCGATTCATTCGATATTGAGCGATTGTTCGCGGATCCGGTCGATCTCGGCTTTGGCGGCCAGCCCGAGGTCTGTGAGGGTCAAACCGGTTTCGCCGAGGCCACCGGTCTTGGACAGGATGGTGTTGGCTTCCCGGTTCATCTCCTGCAGCAGAAAATCCAGCTTTTTCCCTGTCTCGCCCTCGGCTGACAGGAGCGCGCAGGCTTGATCCACGTGCGTTCTGAGCCGGACCAGTTCCTCGGTGATATCGCTGCGCTCGGCCAGAAATGCAGCTTCCTGGGCAAGGCGCGCCGGATCGACCTGGGCGCCTTCGAGCAGTTCGGCGAGCCGTTCGCGCAGCCTGCGCTGAAAGGCGGGAAGAGCGCGGCTGCGGATCTCTTCCATGCTGCGGACCAGTTCCCAAAGGCTCGCGGCGCGACCGCGGATTTCCGCTTCAATGGCCTCGCCCTCGCGCACCCGGAAAGCGTCGAGTTCTTCAATTGCCGCGGCGGCAGCGGAAAGGACCTCGGCGGCCAGAGGCTCCGGTCCGGCCGCTGTCGCTCCGGACTCGGTTTCCAGCATGCCGGGCAAGCGTAGGGCCTGGTTGAGATCCGGTTTCGAGTCGATCCCGAAGCGTATGGCGGCGTCGCGAAATGCCTCGAGCCAGGCGCGCAGCAGAGGCTCGTTGACTGTGGTCGCCACCGGCGGAGCGGCCGTACGCTTCAAAGACACCTGAACCTGCACGTGTCCTCGCACCAGACGCTTGCGCAGCACGCCCCGCAGCTCGGGTTCGATGGCGTCGAACTCGACCGGCATGTGGAAGTGCATGTCGAGGCCCCGGTGGTTGACGGTTTTTATCGAGAGAGTGAGTTCACCGAACGGCGTCGGGCGGGAAACGCGCGCGAAGCCAGTCATGCTGCGGATGGACATCAGGGGTTGATTTTCGATTATGACATCGGCCGTGCGATGGGGTGGGAACCCGGACGAAACCTCACACACGAGTGAGGCCGCCAGGCTGTCTTGCGGGTGAATCAGGGGCAGGGCCGCGGCCCTGCCCCCGGGGTGTTCAGATCCGGCAGATGAGAAGTTCGCGCTCGTAGACGATTTCGGGCGGCAGGTGATCGTGCAGTTTGATGAACAACTCTTCGTGCCCGATAACCTCGTCGCGCCACGCCTTGCTGTCAAACGCCTGCAGCTCGTCGAACCTCTCGCGGGGGAAATCCAGTCCCTTCCACTCGATGTCTTCGTAGTGCGGCATCCAGCCGATGGGGGTTTCCTGACCGACGGCGCGCCCGTGAGCGCGGTCGACGATCCACTTCAGCACGCGCATGTTCTCGCGGAAGCCCGGCCAGATGAACTTGCCGTCGGCATCCTTGCGGAACCAGTTGACGTGGAAGATCCGGGGCGTCTCGCTGAGCAGCCGCCGCATCTTGATCCAGTGGCGGAAATAGTCGCCCATGTGATAGCCGCAGAAGGGCAGCATCGCCATGGGATCGCGCCGGACCTTGCCGATGGTTCCGGCAGCCGCGGCGGTCATCTCGGAACCCATGGTGGCCCCGACATACACACCCGCCGTCCAGTTGAAAGCCTGAAAAACGAGCGGCATGGTGGTCGCGCGGCGGCCGCCGAAGATCAGCGCGCTGATCGGCACGCCATTTGGATCCTCCCAGGCCGGATCGATCGTCGGACACTGCATCGCGGGCGCCGTGAATCGGGAATTTGGATGCGCCGCCTTCGCCCCGCTGGCCT
>CAZXCO010000747.1:0-7471 GCA_964639095.1 uncultured Solibacteraceae bacterium | reverse complement strand
GATCAGCGCCTGCCAGCCAAAGGCCTCCCATCGCTGGTGATGTGTCTCCATATCGTGCTGAAGGAGAGTCGGCTGGCTCTGTCCGAGGCGGTCAATGTCGATGGTCGCGCAGAGATTCCCCAGTCTCCAGGCCGACGCGATTTCCGCCGACTCCCACACGGAGCCTTCGGCTGATTCGCCGTCGCCTAAGAGCACGTATACGCGTTGGCCGGTACGGTCCAGCTTCCCCCCAACTGCCATTCCTATTCCTGCAGCAAGCCCTTGGCCGAGTGAGCCCGTTGCCACATCCACAAACGGCAGGCGCGGCGTCGGGTGGCCTTCCAGCTCAGAGTCAATCTGACGCAAAGTCGTCAGATGCTCGACTGGGAAGGCCCCGGCTTCCGCCCATGCTGCGTACAGGATCGGCGCCGCATGCCCCTTAGAAAGCACAAATTTGTCATTGCCAGGACTGTGCGGATTGGTGGGATCGTACCGCGTGACCGAGAAGAATAAAACCGCTACGATCTCGGCCGCTGAGGCACAGCTGGTGGGATGGCCACTACCGGCGGCCGTAGTTGCCCGGACAGAGTTAATTCGCAGGTGGCTGGACTTCTCCTCTAATAGAGCCAACAGTTCCCCATCGATGTGAGGCGCAGAGCCTCCTGATCGAGCGCGCACACCGTCTTGTCTACGGCTGTCAGTCACTCAAAGAGTTCGCTCCATTTTCTGCATAATCTCGTCCATCAAAATGCGGACGAATTCCTGGAGTGACGTCCGATCAGTAGCCGGAACTCCTCGCCCAAATGGGGATTCGTGTTGTACGCGCCGCGCGTAACCAACGATCCCGTACATGAGCTGACCTCGCGAACGCCGCGAGCCTGCGTGCAGAAATGCTCCGCTTCGATATAGACGATGACCCCTCGCGGCTCCACATCCTTGACCAACTCATCCGCAACCTGATGGCAAATCCGCTCCTGGCTGGTGAAACGTTTGGAAAACAGTCGGACGATGCGCGTAAGCTTGGATATCCCGATCAGCTTCGCGACGGCGAGATAAGCCAACCCAAGCGCTTCCGCGGATGGGAAGGACGTGGTGCTCACACAGACCGGTGAAGCGAATCGGACCTTCGACTATATGGGTTTTTTCCTCTTCCGGACAAAACGGACACTCTACAGGAAACAGAGTATTGATCTTGGTGTCGCCGTCGTAGCCTTCGGTCATATCCCACAGTGCGGTGACCCATTGCCGCGGAGTTTCACGCGCGCCAGGTGTCTCGAGGTTCATGCCCATGCGGGAGAAAACAGCCGCAGCGTATTTCTCGAATTTTTCCAGCTCCTCAGCGGTTAACGGTTCCCGAAGCTTTTGCTCCATCTTCGTTCCCTCTTTCTGCGAGGCTTACCGCGCTTCATCGACGTCCCTGGCCGCGGGCCTTTGAACCGGATATTGCAGGCGAAAGTCTCTTTTTCTCGATCGCGGCAAGCACCCGGTCGTAGTCTGCGGCAAACGCCGAAATCCCTTCGGTCTGGAGTTGTTCCGCAACCGCGTTCAGGTCAATGCCAAGCCGTGCGAGTGTTTCCAATGACCGACCCGATTCGGCGAGGTCAGACATGATCGTGTCGCCACGGACGCGGCCATGGTCGCGAAACGCATCCAGAGTCGTCAGCGGAATGGTGTTGATAGTATCGGCTCCGATCAGTTCCTCGATGTAGAGCACATCGGAGTAGCGAGGGTTTTTCGTGCCGGTGCTCGCCCACAAGGGTCGCTGCACGCGCGCACCGCGTCTGCGCTGAGTTGAAAACGATTCTCCGTAAAACCGCTCGCGGAAGCGCTGGTACGCCATCCTGGCATTGGCGATTGCGATCCTGCCTTCAAGCGCTCTCGCCTCTGGGGTGCCGACCGCTTCCAGCGCACGATCCACTTTGGTATCCACGCGGCTCACGAAGAAGGAGGCTACGGAGGCGACATGTTGCGGCTGGCGGCAGCGGCTGAGACCCCGGATATAAGCAGCGGAAACCGCGTCGTAGTGCTGCAGCGAGAACATCAGCGTCACATTGACGTTAATTCCCTCTCCGATCAGGGCCTCCACGGCAGCAACCCCTTCTGCCGTACCCACGACCTTGATCATGAGATTCGGCCGGTCCACCGCTCGCCACAGGCGATGTGCCTCCCGCACCATGGATGCCGTATCGCGGGTCAGCTGAGGAGGAGGCTCGATGCTGACAAAACCATCCGCCCGGTCGGCCTCTTCGTAGCTCGGGCGAAGAATATCCGCGGCATTCCGCACGTCCTCGATCGCCAAAGCGTCGTACAATTCCGAGGCAGCAGTATTCGGAGTCCGCGCAAGCAACTCGGAGATTCCCTCATCGTAGTCGGTATCACCCTCAATCGCCTTTTCGAAGATCGTGGGATTGCTCGTGACTCCGCGCAGACCGTCCTTCTCGATCAGTGCGCGCAGACCGCCGCCTGTGATTAAATCGCGGCGGATATAATCCAGCCAAACCGACTGTTTGCGATTCTGCAGCTCAAACAGCGGATTCATAGCGCCTTCCCGAGCCGGATGTCGCGCTTTTCATGGAGCACCGATTCGAGAACCGGGACTCCTCGCCATTCGCACCGATTTTGCCGCCGGGTCCGTGGATGTGCAATGAATCGAGCGTCACCCCGGATGGGATTGTCGTCAAGTGACGCAGGCCGCCGGCCTTTGGGCTCAGCGTCTCGTACTTGCACTGGGGGGCTTTCACAGCAGGTTGGAGCGCCGAAAGTCATGCCTCTAATTACCAGACAAAGAAGCAGGCTCCGCCACCCGCTTGTCGAATCCGACCTGTCTGGACGTTACCCTCGCTCGGCGACGTGACATTAGCGCGGCGCACATAAGGCAGGTTCGGTTCAGGTCCCGTAGTTTCCTCGATCTCCACCGCGCCATGCCGGTTCATGATTTGCGCAGCAGACCCTACGCTTTCATCTGAACCCGTTGCGAAGACAAGCACCCCATGATGCTTCACCCCCTCCAGATAGGCCTCCGCCTCTGGCCTGGTTGCTCCGATTCTGGTAAGTTCCCGAAACAACTCAGTTTCGAAATCGGTGTGAGGGATACTCATCACACCCGTGACTGAAAAGTCCAGCGGCTCGTCGAGAGTGCGAACTTCGCTTCGCGGAAAGCCCAGCAACTCGATCTCACGGACGACCTTGTCCACCGCACTGGGATCCTTAAAAAGTCCTACGGCCGTCTTCGGCATCACTCACCTCCATCAAAGTTTTCTGACTTTCGGATTCCCATGGCCGATTTATGGGTTCAATGACGCAGATTCGCGTTTTTTGTGAAATAGGCCACCGTTTCACCGTGCGTGCCAACCCAGTTTCGTCATCATCAAAGCCTCTGATTAAATCGCGACGGATATAATCCAGCCAAACGGCCTGTTTACGATTCTGCAGCTCGAGCAGCGGATTCATAGCACCTTTCCGAACCGGATGCCGCGCTTTTCAGGGAGCGCCGATTCGAGAGCCAGGACTCCTCACGATTCGCACCAATTTTGCCGCCGGTTCCGTGGATGTGCAATGAATCGAGCGTCACGCCGGATGGGATTGCCGTCATGGGGACGCAAGCCGCTGCCGTGCGATTATCCGGCGAGCGAGACGCCGGAATAGGGCATATCCGGGGCGATACAATTGAATCTCCGCCAGGACAATCATGCTCGCTGCGGACGTCTACAGGCTGCTCGAAGGAACCGCGGATGCGACATTTGTTGTAACGCTCGAAGGCGAGATTCTTTTCTGGAACGGAGCAGCTGAGCGGCTTCTGGGTTATACACAAGCGGAGGTTATGAACCGGACTTGCGCGGAGATCATCAAGGGCAAGGGCGCTCTTGGCACCGTGGTCTGTTCGGGAGAATGCAGCGTGCAGCACTGTGCTGCCCGTACGGAATCGATTCCAAGTTTTGACCTGGAAGTGATGACACGGTGCGGCAAGCGAATGTGGGTGAGTGTTTCAACGATCGTGTTTGAGGATTCACGATTTCATCGCCGCCTGATTGCACACCTTTGTCACGACATCAGCCGAAGGAAGGAGACTGAACTGGCCTTCGGGCGAATGGTCGAGCTTTCGAAACACCTTCTTTCAATTGGGGAAAGTCAGCCGGCCCCCGCACCCATCGAGCCTCTCTCAGATCAGGAGCGCCGTATCCTGACCCTGTTCGCAAGAGCGAATAATTCCGGTCAAGTTGCTAAAGAGTTGAAGATTACGCTGCCCACATTGAGAAACCATCTCCACGCCATCAACCAGAAACTCCGCACACATAACCGGCTGGAAGCCGTTCTTCACGCTATGCGCCGGGGGCTCATTTAGCACCGCCGCCGGCCACTGTGTTCGTCGCCTCGACACTCCCACCCCGGTGCTTTCAGAGCAGGTTGGAGCCTGCAAACGTCATGCCTCAAACTACCGTCAAGACGCCGCCATATTATGATCACGGCTGACTCCGTCACTTCTTCGCAGCAACCTTGGCTAAATCGATCGAGAGGACTACCTCGCTGCCGGGTTCCTTTCGGATCCGTTCGGGCGGGGATTTCTCGGACACGGACCGATTGTGCGGTCTGTCGTATGACTTAATCCCGGGCATCACTCGAAAAGCTGCTGCGACCAATTCGGTCACACTTGTCAAGATGCGTGCATCCTCACGATCGAACTTCCTTCGCATCTGATGACAGAAAACCCACACGGTGCCGAGGCAGTCAGCATCAGCATAAAACGGAATGAGTAAGAGTTCGGTCATTGGCAGGCCGAGGTCTTGAAGGTAGGTAAAAAAGCGCTCCGGATAACAGAAGAGTTGGGGTGCATTCCTTTCAAGACAAACACCGCAAGGGCTGAAATTCTGCGGCGTTCCGCCTCCTAGATGCTCTTGCATGCTCCCAGAAGCAGCAATCCAGCGAAATACGGGATCGCCAGTGTCGCTTATCGTGGCAAGGCTGATGCCGCTGGAATCTGCCTTGCACAGATTCATCGCGTGCGTCACCAAGGCGTCCAAGACGCTCTGGCGGTCCTGCCTGGCGATCTGCTGCGACAGTTGCCGGAGAATCTCGACTTCTTTATCACGGTCAACCGGTCGAGAGGGCCGCTTCCAGAGCAAGTCTGTGGCCAGAGTTCCGCCGTAGGTTGATGCGACGGATTCTGTCTCCGACGCAGGTCCGGCCGCAGGCGGATCCATTTGAGCCTTCGCGGCAGGAAGGGCTTCAAGCCAGGCTCGTAGTTCCCCTGTGAACCCCAGAACAGCGCTTCCTCGTTTGCTTCGTGGACGGTGAACGGGCAGGCCGAGTTCGCGCTCCCACCGCTGAGCGGTGCGCACCGTCACGTGCAAAAACGCTGAAATCTCCTTCCATGACTTCAAAACGGGCGAAGTTGGCATCTGAGATCCTTCTCATGACGTTTCTTGACGTTTGTTCGGGGGTCATCGGCGCTTCTGGTCGCCACAGAGGAATTCTACAATAGAGGGGTACCAGGGATGTTCGCCTGTCCCCGATCCTGCATGATTCGAAATGCACGAAGGCGTTGTATGAGCACTGAATCCCGGGTCCGAGACGTGCCCCGCCCGGCAGGGGCCCGCGAACTCGTGTTGTTTCCAATTGCGCCAGATGTGCGCACTGGATTCGTACAGCAGCGTAAATGTGTTTCGGATGAATGCGACACTGAGCGTGGCCACGAACGCATGGAAGATCGAGTCAAAGCCCAGGCAAAAATGTGACGGTTCACGCTTACGCTTTTGCACTCAGCACGGAAAGGGCATAATTTGCCATCAAACACCATTTGCTTTTTTGCGGGCTGTCTCAATGCCCAGAACACAAGTTCACTTTGATACGCAATCAGGCGCAACGCGGAATATTCAAGCCGTTTTAAGGCAACCGGCGCATACACAAAAGAGTCGGGTTTCATCGTTGATTTGTGCTGCGGCGCGCCTGCTCGACAGACCGGTGATTTGGCGAAATATGGATCGGAGGGAGTCCGGAAGTTCGCGCATTGTCGGCCAGATATCGACCCGATTTTCTGTGTATACCCAATGGTCGCCGAGTTGCAAACGGAGGCGAAACCGGGAACCAATTTAAACGCCGAAAAGGATAAGGAGCAATGCGAGTTGAAGACATCATGACGAAAGAAGTTTCCAGTTGCTCGCCGGGGACAAACGCCGCGGCAGCAGCAGAAATTATGTGGAACAAAGACTGTGGCTCTGTGCCAATTATCGAAGACGGTGGAAGGATCGTCGGAATCGTGACCGACCGGGATCTGTTCATCGCTCTGGGAACTCGGAATCAAAGGGCTGCGGACCTGCCGGTAAGCGAAATCATGAACCACGAGGTATTGATCTGCTCTCCGGAAGACGACCTTCGCGTGGCCCTGAAGACGATGGCACAGGAGCGAGTTCACAGGTTGCCCGTTGTTGATCAGGATGGTGCATTACAGGGCATCCTGTCGATCGACGATGTCGTCTCACGAGCGGAAAGTGACGGGCTTTCAAAAGAAGTGCTCAGGACGATGAAAGCCTTGTGTGAGCGGCCGAATCGCACGACAACGGCGGCGTAAGAGGAAAAGGAAGCAAATGAAGAGACCGACCCTGGAGGTGCATTCGCCGAATGCAGCAAGCGCCCTGACCGGTGCGGAATGCGGCGCGGAGCTGACAACAAAGCCCGCAATCGAATCCCCCGTCGGTTCGACATCACAGTGGGGGAAACGATGGGGCGTGATCCTGGCGGGCGGTGACGGTGTGCGCCTTCGGCCTCTGACACGACTCATCTGCGGGGATGAACGCCCCAAACAATTTTGTGCGCTTCTCGGCAGACAGACTTTACTGGAGCGGACCCTGCGCCGGTCAGAGCGAAGCATTGTGCGGGACCGGATTATCGTTTCTCTCGCCGGTCAGCATTCGAAATGGCACGAGCAGGAAACCGCACTCCACCCGTCCCAGTGCATCGTCCAGCCAGCCAACAAAGGTACGGCTCCGGCGATTGTGCACAGCCTGCTGAGTCTTGCCCGCCTGGATCCTCGTGCCCTGGTCGCGATTCTTCCGTCGGATCACTATTACTCCGATGAGAGCGCCTTTACCTGCGCTCTCGATTACGCATTCGAGGTGGCTGCGGAAATCAATGATTCGGTGGTTCTGCTGGGCGCCAAGGCGGACTATCCGGAAGTCGAGTACGGTTGGATCGAGATCGGTTCGTCGCTGGTGGCCCACAGAGCAGGCGACCTGTTCCGAGTGCGTGCCTTTCGCGAGAAACCCCCTCTCGATGTCGCTCAGCGCCTGCTCAGCGAAGGATCTCTTTGGAACACGTTCGTCATGGTCGGGCGCGTTGATGCTTTTTTGCAGATGGTCCAAATGACTCTTCCCCGGTTGCGGGAGACCATTGCATCTGCCCCGATGTGGACGGGGCGAGAGCTGCATATCGAGTATTCGGTCTACGACCATATCGCTCCAACCTGTTTTTCCTCCAAAGTACTGTCAGCCCATCCAGA
>CAZXCO010000746.1:0-7802 GCA_964639095.1 uncultured Solibacteraceae bacterium | reverse complement strand
TTAGCCGGACCACGACCGCAATCTGGCGAGGTTTAACCGTGCCGTACCTGCTGCACAGCATGCCCTGCAATGAAACGCGGCGCTGTGTTTATTACCCGCCCCGCCACCGGGATTCCATCGGGATGCGCTCACTTGCCTGAGGAAGCAATCACATCGAGCCGTTGAGGCAGCGCCCTGTTCGCGATCAGTTCCTTTTCGCGTTTGGACAGGGGCAATCCCCATCCGCGGTCGTAGTTCGAGACTCTGGAAAGAAAATACTCGTCCCCGTACCGTTGAAACGTTAAAGTGACGTGATTCGGGATTTTTCCCGGCTCATTGCCGGTGACCAGCACCATGACGTTGGTTCGATTGTCCGCGCTGCGGATCTGAAGAACGTTCTGGGTCAGTTCGCCGACCTGATAATTCCCGGCGGCAAGAGAGTGTGTTCCCGCCGTAAACGAGAACGGAATTTTGACATGGCAGAATTCCTGCGCCTTTGCATCGACGGATGCGAAAACCGCGACCAGACTGAACGCGGCCAGTACGCGCAACTTACGTGTATTCATTGGGAGGCTCCTTTCCGATTGGCGAGCCCGATCTTTACGGGCTTGTCAATCTGGTAAGCGCTCCGCGGCGGAAAAGTCCGCCAAATCTTTCCGCCGAATTCAGCCGCCGGCGCCGGCGGGGCACCGCGGCCGGGCCTTGACCAGTCCACGGACAATTTCGAGAAAATCCGGTAGAGCATATACCGGCTGCGCATTGAGTTGGCGGTACAACTGGTCCGGAGGCGCCGGAACGACAACGACCAGATCGCTGCCGCCGGATAACGCCACCAGCCAGTAGGCCTCCACGAGAAGCCCCGCCACCGACAGGACGCGCATCTCATAGTTCTGCTCCGCCTGAACTTCGCGGTGCCTGTCGAGACCGGACGATGCCTGAAGCCACTGCCAGGCGCGCTCCCCGTATGAGATATTTGCGAGTCTCCACCGAGCCGTTTGCCGGTCGCGCGTGCAGCGGCCGGACACGGTCGAATCGGGCGTTGTCCCCGCGAAAAACTGCCAGGCAACGGACCGCGCGGCCTCGGCTCCGGCTCCTCTGGCAAGATCCAGAGGATTCAGGATGAACATCTCCTGCGCATCGTGCTGCAGTTCACCGGTTCTTCTCAAACCGCTTTCCGTCGGCAGCACGGGCGCGCCGCCGACGTTGCCCTCACGCCCCCTCCTTCCCTCACCACCGGCGCTCGGGCCGGAGAGAAAGCCGGGCAAACCGGCGAGAAACGCCTCCGTCGCCTGACCCGGAGGATTCGGGCGAATCAACATAACAAGCTCTCCTTCCGATCCGGTCGTTTTGCGGCGCGGCTACTCCTCGATCACGATCGGCCCGATCACCAGGGTGTCGTCCGCGCCCGCATCCGCTTCGCCGCCGCCGGCATGCGGGTCGAACGGGACATCTCCGTCGACGCGCACGAAATAGGTATCCGTCCAGATGCCGTCGTTCTGGTAGTTGTCCACGAGATCGCCGTGCAGAATGTAGGAAGCGCCGTAAAAGGGATCCGACACATGCACCTGCTGGGCATCCGAACCGAATGCCCTGTATCCATCGATCAGCAGGAAATGCCCATAGCCGTCGGACCACTCGATGCGCACGCCGACGGGCCGGCCGGCATCGATTTCATTCATGATCCCCGGAAACCCGAGATAGCCATGCAGCTTTTGATGCAGGTTGCCGGCGAAGGCCAGAGCATCCTCCAGAAACGCCGGCATATTGCACTCATCCGGATGATCGCAGCACCGTACCGCCGCTTCGATCTGCGCCTCCGAGAGAAGGACAGGGCTCGCAAGGTGGCATTGTTTGAAGCCCGACTCGGGCGAGAAAAAGTTTTTCAGGCTGGCCGAAACCGCCGCCCAGCACCAATTCGACTCCAGTTGCTTTTCCATTTTGACCGGCATGAATGTGGCGCTCTCATTTCCTGATTTGTTCCGGCTTGATCTCTTGCGGCTTGCTTTGTTCCGATGCGACCTGCTCTGCCGGGCCGGAAACGGCTGATGACGCCCCTGCCCTTGTGATGATAATGGGACCGATCACGAGGACGCCTGATCCGGCCGTGCCGCCGCCGGAGCCTGTGCGGCCGGCCGATGTGCCGCCCGAGCCGGTTCGCGCGGCGGAGGAACCGCCCGAGCCAGTGCGCGCAGCAGGCGAACCGCCCGAGCCGGTGCGCGCGGCTGAGGAACCGCCCGAGCCGGTGCGCGCGGCTGAGGAACCGCCCGACCCGGTGCGCGCAGCAGACGAACCGCCCGCCTTTTCTTCTGTCGAAGCGCCGTCGGATGGCTTTGTTTCGGAATCGCCTGAGTCAGAGACGGAGCCGGCTCCGTCCATCGATATGATTACTCCGGGCGCACCTGGCCGGATCGTGATTTCAATCGTCATCCTGATCTCCTTTCACCGGATTTGCCGGCTCGCCAGCAATTGCAGAAAACGACTATCGTTGTTTAAATCCGCCGTATCGGGCCAGCGTCGCAGGTCGGCAAGCACGGCATCGGGCGAACTCTTCAGGACTTCCAGAGTGTCGGCGCGGCGGCCCAGCGCCTCGTAGGTCACGGCTGCGGCCCAGCGCGTCTGCGCGTCTTCGGGCCACAATTGCAGCGCCTGCGCGATCTCCGATTGCGCACGGGCGCGCTGGCCCAGGCGGGCGCAGAAGTAGGCGAGAAACGAGCGGACGCTGCCATTTCGCGCATCCTGCGATACCTCTTTTTCCGTCAGTTCCAGCCCGTGGCGCGCGGCTTCGGCGGACCGCCCGGCCCGGTGCATCCGGCGCCAGGCAATTTCCAGATTCATCCACGGCAGGGCCGACCATTCCGGCGACACCACCAGCGCACGGGAAAAGTAAGGGATCGCCTCGCCGTCGAGGCCCTGGTACATGAGCGCGACACCCAGATTGTTCAGAGTCTTTGGAGCCTCCGCCAGTCGGAGCGAGACGCGAAATTCTCTCTCCGCCTCCGGATACCGCGCCAGTTCCAGATGGGCCGTCCCCAGCGCGAAGTAGGCATCAGGCTCGTTCGGCGCGAGCGCGACCATTTTCTCGAATTGAACGGCGGCGTCGCGGTAATCGGCGGTGTCCTCATAGAACGCGCCCAGGTCCTGATACGTTTTGAAATAGCCCGGTGCGAGTTCCACCGCCCGCCGAAGGGCCGCCAGAGCCTGTGTCAACTGCCCCGCCGATTCATACACTTTTCCGAGTCGCCGGTACGCATCGGAGTTGCCGGGCTCGATCTCGATCGCCCGCTGATACTCGGCCACGGCCTCTTCATAATGGCCGCTGTTCGCTTTGAGCAGACCCGCGATAAGGTGGACCGGAGCAGCATCCGGATTGCGCATCTCTGCGAGCCTGGCGGATTTCGTGGAACGGTCCAGCCACATCGGATCGTTCGTCAGAAAGTACTTGAACCATTGCGCTTCCGCGAGCCCCGCATGGGTCAGGGGCGAATCGGGATCGTCCGCCACCGCTTGCTCCAGAAGAGGCAGAGCGGCGTCGATGGTTGAATTCCGTCGCGTATTCCGGATTCCCTCCAGATACTCCTGCCGGGCAGAGGGTGCAACCGCAGTTTCAGCCTTCAGAGGCGGCAGGTGCAGCGTCTTCGTGACGACGCCCGCCAGAGCCACCGGAATATAACGCTCTTCACCGGGCGCATATTCGGATTTCCATGCGCTCGCCCGCACGCCGGAGCGTGCATCGGTGACGGACGCATCGATGATCAGGTTCCCGTCCTCTCTCGCCAGCTTTCCCTGTAAGACCTGCGTCGCGCCGCGTGAGCGTGCCTGTTCGACCGTGTCCGCACGAGTTCTCTTTTCGTCAAGGAAACGGAATCCGATGTCGGAGCTGCCTTTCAAGCGCTTCAACTGCGCCGCAGTGTCGCGGAACAGATCCTGGGCCGACCCGGTCGCGTCGCCGGTTGCCGCGAATGGCAACAGCGCGAGCCGCACGGACTTCTTCGGCGCCGCGGCGCGCTCGTACGTCGCGACGCCGGAAGCGAGCGCGAGGACGACAGCAGCCGCAGCCGTCAGCAGCCGCGGACGGACACGCGACGGTCCCAGCGCCGCGGCGACCTCATCGGCGTCATGATAGCGGCGGCCGGGAACGGCATCGAGGCACCGCGTGAGAATGCGATCCCACTTCGGATGCACCGCCGGCGGCTTCCAGGCCAGACGCTTCTCCCAGGACATTCGCGGCCACGACTCTTCCACCGGGTGTGCCCTCTTTCCCGAAACGAGCTCGAAGAGAATCACGCCCAGAGCGTAAATATCGGTGGCGATGGAAGGCCTGTCGCCCCTCCACAGTTCGGGAGCCATATAGTCGGGCGTCCCGCCGGCTTCCGCCGATTGCGCGTTGTGCAGCGAAGCATCGAGAGCGCGTGCGAGCCCGAAATCCGTAATCACCGCCCGCGGAGCCCCACTGGCGCTGGTTGTGAGGATGATGTTGCCGCACTTCAGATCCCCGTGAATCACGTGATTCCGGTGGGCTTCCGCCAGTCCCGCGCAAAGCTGCCGGGCGATGGCACGGGCCTCGGGTTCCGGCAGTGGTCCGCGACGAAGACGAGACGCCAGAGTCTCGCCATCGAGAAACTCCATGGTGATGAAGTCGATCGCACCCCTCGGGGTAGACGCGGTATGGATCTCGAAAATCCGGCATACGTTGGGGTGGCTGATGGCGCGCGCGTTGCGGACTTCCGGCGGCAGCCGTCTGTTGAACCCGGCCCGCGCGCATTTGACCGCCACGCGCCGGTCGAGTTTTTCGTCGATGACTTCGTAGACCACGCCCATACCGCCACGCGCCACCTCACGAACTACGCGGAAACGTCCCTCCACCAGTTCTCCTGGTTCGAAGGGATTCTCGTTGGAAGGTGGAGGACAAAGAGGTTCCAGCAGGAAGCCGTTCATCGACTCTTCCGCGTGCACATAGTTGCGAACCGCGGCCAGTAACTCCGCATTCGAGCCGCACGCGCTCCGCAGATAGGCCTCGCGCTCCTCCGGCCGCCGGGCCAGCGCCAGCTCAACCAGGTTCATCAAGCGGTCATCGTCAAGCGTTCGTGTGCTTTGCATGAGCGGACCCGCTGTGCGAGAAGAGCCACTGCCGGGCATCCAGCCACATGCGTTGCATGGTGCGCAGCTTCATGCCCAGGGCGTCGGCCGCTTCCTCGTCCGTAAGCCCGAGAAAGTACTTTACTTCCACCAGCCGGCACCATTCCGGCTGCACCTCCGCCAATTCGTCGAGAAGGCGGTCGACGGTGATCGCCAGATCCACCCTCGCGCTGTCGGCGGGGATCAGGCTTCCGATCTCTTCGAACGCGATGTTTTTCGCAGAGGGCCGGCCGCGCGCGTAATCGATCAGATATCTCCGCATGGCTCTGCTTGCGATAGCGAAAAAATGCTGCCGGTTCTGCCAATCCCGATCTTTCGCGGAGACCAGCCGGAAATAGAGCTGATCGACAAGCTCGGTCGGTTGCAGCGTGTGGCCCTTGCGCTCTCCGCGCATCTGGTAGCGGGCGAGGCGCCGTAAATGGGGAAGGACCAGCGCAAAAAGCTCGTTCTCGGCCTCGCGGTCCCCCTGGCGCCACTTATGGAGCAACTGCGTAATATCATCCATAAGGTCCAGCGCTTGCGACACATGCTAGTCTCGGAGCCAGAGGTTGTCAAGCGGAAGACCCGCCTGCTGGAGCGATCACGCTCATGTGCCTTCCGCGCCTGAGAAGCGCATTACATTTTCATTTGGTAAAGAAAGTCAATCGGAAAAAACGATTCGAGGTTCCATCGATTTGAAGCGGACGCGACCGGGACTTGAAGCAGAGAACGGAGTCGAAGCGAACCCCGGCCCACCATGCGGGCGGGAAGCGGCATCGCATGCGTGAGACGCTTCTCCCTTTCTCGACGCCCTCAATCGGCGAAGAAGAAATAGCCGAAATGGCGGCTGCCGCGGGATCCGGCTGGATCACGACCGGCCCCCGCACGCGCGCCTTCGAAGAGGCCTTCTCGGAATTCACCGGCGCCGCAGCGGCGCTCGCCGTAAATTCCGGAACCGCCGCGATGCAGTTGGCGCTGGCCGCGCTCGGCATGGGCCGCGGCGCTGTTGTCATCACCACAGCCCTTACCTTCTGTTCCGGTGTGCACGTTATCGAACAGGCCGGAGCGCGGCACCTGCTTGTCGATGTCGAGCCCGGCACGCTGAACATCGACCCCGGCCGCGTGGAGCAGGCTGCGCGGCGGTTGCGCCCGGGCGAAAGACTGGCGGCCATCATGCCGGTTCATCTCTACGGGCACCCTTGCGACCGCGATGCGCTGCTCGATATTGCGCGAAAGTACCACTGCGCCCTTGTGGAAGATGCCGCGCATTGCCTTCCGGGATGCTATCGCGGAAAGAGGATCGGCGCCGGCGCGGATGAGGACGTCCCGGTTCTGACCGCCTTCTCTTTCTATGCCAACAAGAATCTGACCACCGGCGAAGGCGGTATGCTGACGGGCTCGCCGCGCCTGATCGAGGAAGCCCGTTTGTGGAGCCTGCACGGAATGTCAGGCGACGCCTGGAAGCGCTACGAAGGGAGAAGCGCTTCGTGGTTTTACGAAGTGGTGCGGCCGGGCTTCAAACACAACATGACGGATATCCAGGCGGCCATCGGGATGGTCCAGTTGCGGAAGCTGACCAGCTTCGCAATCCGGAGATCGGAGATCGCACGGCGCTACAACGAAGCCTTTGCGACCGTGGAGGAGTTGCAGATTCCCGCACATCGCCCGGAGGTGGAGCACGCCTGGCATGTCTACGCGCTGCGACTGCGGCTTGACCGGCTTACCATCTCGCGCGAGGAATTTATCGAAGCCCTGCGCAGCCGGAACATTTCCGCCTCGGTGCATTTCATCCCCATCCATCTTCACCCGTGGTATCGCGACACCTACGGGTACAGGCCGGACGATTTCCCGGTCGCTTACCGGGAATATCAACGTCTGGTTTCGCTGCCCATTTTTCCCGCCATGCAGGATCGGGATATTCAGGACGTCATCGATACCGTTATCGGGATCGTGGCTGAAAACAGGAAGGCATAAAGAAGTCACGATGGCCCGGCAGGCCCGAAAGGTGGAAATGGCGCTGGCGGCGGGACTGCTGCTCCTTTCGTCGCCTCTCCTGCTGGCTATCGCACTCGGTATCCGTGTTGCCGATCCGGGGCCGGTGTTCTACCGAGCCGAACGTGCGGGCATGCGAGGTGTCCTCTTCCGCATGTACAAGTTCCGGACCATGCGCTCCAAATCGTCTGCCGGCGCCAGAATCGCCGGCCGTCACGATCCGCGCGTCTTCGCGTTCGGGGCGGTCCTGCGAAGCCTCAAACTCGACGAACTGCCGCAGTTGCTCAACATCGTCCGCGGCGAGATGGCGTTCGTCGGGCCGCGCCCCGAAGATCCCTGGTTCGTCGAGCATATTTATACGGAGGTTGACCGGGAGACTCTGGACGTCCTGCCCGGCCTCACCAGCCCGGGTACTCTTTATTACCTCGTCCATGCCGAGCCGTTCCTCGATGACGCGGACACCGAGGCATCCTACGTCGCGGGGCCTTTAAAAAAGAAGCTGGCTCTGGACCTCGCATATATCCGGAGAGCCTCCGCGGCTTCGGATATGGCGATGGTGCTGAAAACAATTTGGGTTCTGGCGCGCACCGCGGCCGGGCGGCCATGTTGAACCCGAGCCTGGTCTGGATCATCGCCGCCGTTACATTGCTGTTGATCCTGATCAGGCCGAAAAAATCGACGGAAGCCGTGTGGGCTTGTTCCGGCGCGTTGCTTCT
>CAZXCO010000745.1:0-4642 GCA_964639095.1 uncultured Solibacteraceae bacterium | reverse complement strand
GTCTGCAAAAATCCGGTCACAGAGCGGCGGGAATTTATTTTGCCTGCGTTCTCATCCTTGAATATGTTGGAGATGACGCCGGGCAATATCTTTTCAATGGCGAAATCGGTGAAAATATCTTAAGATTTCCTGCGTATACTTAGGCCATATATGACGGATCGTCCAAAAAGCGCAGCGGGTTCCCGGGTACGCAAACCGATTTCCGAGCCGGTCGAAGACCTGACGTCGGTTCTGCTGTCGAAGGTCGTCGGACAGCCGAATGTGATCAATGTCATTGTTCCGTATGTCGAGATGTTTCAGGCCGGTCTGGCGCCGGAGAACCGGCCGGTCGGCGTATTTCTGCTGCTCGGCCCGACGGGCACAGGAAAGACACGCACAGTGGAGGCACTCGCCGAGGCGATTCACGGAAGTTCGCGAAATGTTTTGAAAATGGATTGCGGTGAATTCCAGATGGAGCACGAAGTCGCCAAACTTATCGGCGCTCCTCCCGGATATCTGGGGCATCGTGAAACGCAACCCATGCTCTCGCAGCAGAAACTCCTCAGCGTGACGAGCGACAAGTGCGGACTTTCGCTGGTGCTGTTCGACGAGATCGAAAAAGCTGCACCCTCGCTCACGCGCCTTCTGCTCGGGGTGCTCGACCGGGGCGTGCTTCGGCTGGGCGATAACTCGGTGGTCAATTTCGAGAAAAGCCTCGTTTTCCTGACGAGCAATCTCGGCGCAAAAGAAATGATGCGCGAAATCAATCCGGACTTCGGCTTTGCCTCCGCAGCGTCCGGAGCTGCGCGTGAGGACCTGACCGACAAACTCCAGGGAATCGCCCTGGCGGCCGTGCGCCGGAAATTTTCGCCCGAGTTCATCAACCGGATCGATCATGTGATCACGTACCGCCCTCTGGACGCGGAGTCTTTTTCGGCGATCACGGACCACGAGATCACCAATCTTCAGACCCATGTCAACACGCGTCTGGGCAGCCGCTGCTTCACCATCGAGGTGCCGTTTGAAACCCGGCAATGGCTGATCGAAAAAGGAACCAGCGTCGAATACGGAGCGCGGGAACTGAAGCGAACCATCCACAAGCATCTGACCCAGCCGCTGGCCACGCTGGTCGCAAAGAACCAGATCGAAGCCGGATCGAGGGTGCGGGTGGAGATCGATCCCGGCCACGAGTCGCTGTCCCTGCGCGCCATGGGAGCCGGCGAAGCGCCCGCGCCTTCACACCCCACGGTGCTGCTGGTCGACGACAACCGGGATCTGCTGCAGTTTCTCGAACGCCTGATGGCGGAATCGGGCTGGGAGCTGATGGCCGCCCAGAGCGCTGACGAGGCGAGAACGATGGTGGGCAAACGGAAACCCAACGCCGCGCTGCTGGATTACATGCTGCCGGACGGAAATGGTGTCGAGCTGGCTCAGCAGTTGAAGCAGGTGGTGCCCAATCTCCAGGTCATCATGATGACCGGTTCCATGCTCCCGCCGGAGGAAGAGGCGATCTGCGAGGAGCACGATTTTCCGGTGCTGCGCAAACCCTTCCTGGCGTCGGATGTGATGGGGCAGATCCGGAACCGCCTCGCCGCGCGCGCCGGCGGAGCAAGATAGATCCCGCACAGCCCCGCACGCGGAAGAAAGTTCGTCTTCCATTGACGATTCCGTAACACCACGCTAGGATGGTTGTGCGGGGTGGAGCAGTCTGGTAGCTCGTTGGGCTCATAACCCAAAGGTCGAAGGTTCAAATCCTTCCCCCGCAACCAATCGAACTCCTTCTGATTTTGGAAATTGTTCATCAGCCCTTAAACGCGGCTGGTGCCTGTGTTGTTCCGGTTTCGGAAACACAGGCGCCAGCCGCATTTTTATTCCACCTCCGAAACCCGACGCGACCGTTCGACTGTGATGCTGTTGCTACGGACGAGCTTCACAGCGGAGGCGTCGTTGGTTCCGAAGTTGCATGGTTGCGCTAGTATGGTGTTATGAGTACGGTGGTCGCACAGCCGGTCACAATCCAGGATCTCGGGAAGCAACTGGCGCGATACCGGAGTTCCCTGCCGGAGCGAGCCAGAGCCGGATTGCGCATCCGCGCGCGCGAGGACCGGGTTTCGCTGACGGTTGCGAAGGACTCGGGGATTCAGGTGCATGTGGATTCGCAAGTGGCCGCATTACTCGGCAGCAAACTGCCGAAGCTCGCTCTTGAGGTAGAGCCATTCCGGACAACGACCGAGGCCTCGGCGGACAGC
This sequence comes from uncultured Solibacteraceae bacterium, assembly GCA_964639095.1. Classification (GTDB taxonomy): domain Bacteria; phylum Acidobacteriota; class Terriglobia; order Bryobacterales; family Bryobacteraceae; genus BOG-234. The sequence goes on along the minus strand of CAZXCO010000745.1, from coordinate 2,414 downwards.
ACCCGGTTGGTTTTTGCATCGAAGGCAGCAGACCCCGGCGTTCACGCGCGGAAGCCGTCCGCCAAAGCGGAGTTCTCTGCGCGCGTACGGAAATTCTTCGAGACCACCGTACTTTCGCATCTGCATGAAGCGGCTCTCAAGAGCGCCCTGAAAGCTCCCACGGAATTCGACACCATTCTCCATGCGCTGGAGCGCCCGGAGGTCGCGGCGGCGGTCCGGAATCAGGACCCGCTGGCGATGGCACGGCTGCGCGGGCTCGAAGCCAGGCGCCGCATGCTCACCGGCGAGGGCGGTCTTTTGAGCGCCGAAAAGGCCGGTGAGCTTCTGACCATAAGCCGCCAGGCGGTGGAAAAGCGGCGAAAGGCCGGACGGCTCATCGGGGTCTCTCTGGGCAGGCGGGGGTTCGGATATCCGGCATGGCAGTTTTCGGAACAGGGAACCCTGCGCGGTCTGGAGCCGGTGCTTGATGCTCTCAAGTCCCACGATGCCTGGACGAAGCTCGTGTTCTTCACCAGCGAGAATGCGGCGATGGATGGCAAAAGGCCGCTCGATGTGCTTCGCTCGGGGGATATCGATAAGGTTGTTGCCGCCGCTCGCATATATGGCGAACAGGGCGCCGTATAGTGGCGCTGGGGCGGACTCCCGAACCGTCGAAGCTCTTCCATTCGATCGCGCTCCCGATTTCCGGGATCGATCGCGAGTGGTATCGTTCGCACCCTGTGCGGCGCGGCGCGATCTACTTCGGGCGGAATCGCGCGTACCGGTTCGATGCGCCGGAGGGCGAGTATGGAGTCTTATACGTTGGCGCCGATCCGCACGTCGCATTCATCGAATCTTTCCAGATCGCCGGCATCCATCCCGCTGTTACCGAGTCGAAGCTCAGGCAGCGCTCTGTTTCGCGCATCCGAACTCGTGGTCCGGCGCGCCTCGTAGACCTCGCTGACAGCGGCGCGCTTACCCCGGATCGGAGCGGATGCGCGGATTTTCACTGCCAGCTATTCCGTCTCCCAGCGTTGGTCGCGAGCGATTCAGAGTCATCCCGAACAGCCGGATGGCATTCTTTACCGGCCCCGGCACGATCCGGCGCGGCTGGCGGCAGCCTTTTTCGACCGGATCGCGGGGAGGATCGAGGCCCGGACCCTGGGCCCCTGGCTGGATCGGAAAGCGGAGCTTGCCGCAATACTGGATACGTACGGCGTCGCGCTGGTATCGTAGAGCCGGCCGCGTTCTTATTCGGACTTCGAAAGCATGTAGTCGTACGTCTGCATGCGGATCGCGAGGTCTTTGCGCGGAACTGAGATCACTGTCTTCGCGGCATAGAAGGGGCCGTTGGGCAGGACCTCGTAATCGATTTCAATCCGGATCGGTTTGTTATCGGCATTCGTGGCGATCTCCATCTTCACGGGCCGCTTCATGGCGCTGCTCCAGACCAGCGAGAAGGAATCCGACGGATCGATCAGACCCGTCGCCGTCACTTTGACATCCGCGTCCGGCGCCGATCCCATGCGGGAGATGGTCGCCTTTTGCAGCAGGTTGCGCATCGCGTCGGAACCGGGAGAAGTGTAGCGCTGCAGAAGCGCCGTCAGGCGCGCCACCTCGTCCTTCATCTCCTCCTTCTTCTCCTCGATCTTTTTCCGGGCCATCATCCCGCGCAGTCCTCCGCGCCGCCCGGCCTGCGCCGGGCGTGACGGTGTTTCGAGCGGAGTCGTCTGCTTTTTGCCATCGACGTACCGGATCAGGTCGACGCGTCCGCCACGGGTCTGGCCCTTCAGCTCGATGTCCGTCCGGCGCTTGTAGCTGTACTGCCGCAGCGATTCGGCGTTCTGCTTCAGCTTCTCGCCGATTCCGGAGACGGCGCCGGAGGGAGCCTGCGCCAGCAGGCCGGCAGCCGCAATCAATATCAGAGCAATACTTCGTTTCATATGCTTTCCTCGTGTGATTTTCATTTCCGTTATCGAACGCGGGCCTCGAGAAAGCGCAGCAGCGCCGCGCGCTCCCCGGGGTCGAGCGTGCCGTCGTGGTTTGCGTCGAACCGCTCCATGACCGGCCGCAGGCGCGCAATGGCCCTGCGACTGATTCCGGCCGGAGCCCTGCCTTCGGTGAGGTACTGGCGGATGCGGCTCAAAACGAACTCCCGCCGGAACCGCGGAACATCCTGCGGAGTTGGCAGCACAACCTGAAGAAACAATAGAGCCATTTCGTCGGTTGTCTGTTCCCCGTAGGTTACGCGCTTCGGCGGATTCGATGGGTTATGCGGATTGTCCGCGGAGTTGTCGTAGACGTATTTCATCTCGATCCTGGCGCCTTTGGGCAGATGGACCGGTTCGGCATAGCGATACTGACCCTGCCAGTTGAAATCCCAGTCCTTGATCCAGATGAGCGGCTTCGTGGTTCCATCCGGAAGGTGCGCATCG
>CAZXCO010000744.1:0-2220 GCA_964639095.1 uncultured Solibacteraceae bacterium | reverse complement strand
GGCGAGTCATCGGGCCAATCTTCACGTCGGCGTCCTGTATGGCGTCAATGAACTCGCGATGCGCAAGCAGCCGGCCCGCAAAGTCCGAGCGGATCGTGTAGACGACGACCGTCGCACATGGCCCTCGGCTATCGCCTGCGGCGCGCGCGAGCTCCAGGAGACAGTTCAGGTATCGGTAGCGGGTGTCCTGGCTGGGGCATTGCGTGAAGAGTTCCTCGAATTGATCGATGAACAACAGGACGCTATGGCTCTGGTCGGCCAACAGCCGATTGAGGAGGTACGACAGTTGGCCGGATTCAATCAGCCCTCGCAATTCTGGGATTCGAGCGGCCCGTGCAATCTCATCCATACCCGGTTCCAAATGAGGGATCAGCGCACCGGCCAGTGACGCGAAGGGATCGATTCCGGGGCGGGAAGAGAGAACGCGCCAGTTTTTCAGCCGTCGAACAGCCGGAATAAGACCCGCCGCGATCAGAGAGGACTTGCCGCTGCCTGATGGTCCGGATACCTGGATGATGTTTTTGTGGTCGAGCTTGCCGTGAAGTAGATCGACCAGCGTTTCCCGTCCGAAGAGGAGATCCTTGTCTTCTTCGCGAAACGGCAACAGACCGCGATACGGACATTCAGCATTTGTTGCGTGAGCGAGCGGATGCGCGGGGGCATCAGCGTTGCCTGACCGCACTGCCTCCAGTCGGATGCAATCCTTCGCCTCCACGCCGAGCGCAATCGCCAGTTTCACCACGGTTCCAAACTGTGTGGGTTTACCGCGCTCAATGTTTTGCACGGTCCTTACGGACAGGATTGACTTCTCGGCCAGTTTCTCCTGAGTCCAACCTCTCCGGGCGCGGAGTTCAATGATTTTTGTCCCGTCGGGGCTGACGGACATTCGGCCTGGCGATTCCCGAATTTGCATATGAATGCGTGCCGGCTACGCCCGAATGCATGGAATTTGCGGGCACTTTGGCTGTCCAATGAGGCTGTGGCGGGACGAGCCTTTCAGGCAGAAAAGCCGAAAACGAGACCGTGGATTGACGGACCAGGAGGATCGGGGGTCTGGCAAGGCGGCTCCGATAGGCGTCAAAATCCGCATCCGAAAATTGCCGTGGGATTACCGCTCCAGATCGCCCTCGGTGCTGCTTGGGAGCAACTGCGCTTACGTAATCGCTCTTGCGAACCAAGGTATCATGCATATCCAAATCGGAGGCTTTGCCGGAGTACCAAATGTCACGAATCGAAGTGTGGATTGAAAAGCTGAGTTTACGACCGTTCGAAATCACTCCGTCCGTGTGCTGTCTGGAGCCGAACGAGGCCATATCGATTACGTTGACAGCGACAAACCCTATCGGGGCCGAAGTGCTGGACTGGCGAAGCTATCGGCGATGGGAGCGGGGAGGGCCGCCGAAATCGCGTTTCCGCGTGGCACGCACATTCAAACGGACCGCCAGCGCGCACGACCCGCCGTATATCGTGGTGCTTCTGATATCGAATCCCGGCGCCGAGGGCGCGGATGTCTTCGTCGAAATCGCCTCAGAACTCAATGCCGTAACTGCGGCTTGTGTTCAATCGTGAACGAAGGACGGCAGGTTCACCGCTTTCCGCTTGTCTTGTCTTTGATTTTGACGTCACCCTGCTCCGCAAGCCAGTGGACGAGTGCAGTGTTGATGAGCGTGTTCATCGAGACGCGGCGCTTCTTCGAAGCAGCGACCAGCTTATCGCGAATCTTCATCGGGATCTGAATGGTGACGCCACGAAATTCTTGCTGTCCCCACTTGATCACGACCAGCGGAACTGAGTCGAGGTCAACCGCCTCCAAAGCCTTTGTCACCATATCGGAGAGGTCCCCACGGTACATCGCTTTCTGCCGTAGCGTCTCGTTAACAGGCGCAAGAAGGCGAACCAGCAGCCTGTGAAGCGGCGAGGGTGAGGACGCCGCCCTCCGCGGCGTAGCGCTCTCCGTCAGTTCGAAAACGTGCTTTTTCTTTGAGGGCATCTTCCGAGATCGTTCTCAGACGAGTCCAACCCAGCCTAGCACGGATGATGTATAACACTTGATCTGACAACAATATGGCCAAGCAGCGTTGCTAATACATCGGTTTCAAAGCCGCGCGATGGCGCGGGCGAATGCGCCTTGAGATCACTCCGGATGGCGGTAACGTGAGGTTCCGGCGACTAATCGGCCACAAAGCCAGTGCGTCCCACATGGCGCGCACGTTTGATGCC
>CAZXCO010000743.1:0-4193 GCA_964639095.1 uncultured Solibacteraceae bacterium | reverse complement strand
GATGCCCGGAGAGACCCCGTGTCGGAAGGGCATCGAGGCTGCGTCCCCGAGGACGTCGAACGAACTATCAAATTTCTCACCATCGGTGAGAGATTTTATTCCCTACCGGTTGGCGTACCGCCGTAGCAGGCATCCGGGCCTGCCTCCGACTGTTTCGGAATCTCGCGCACGACTTGGCCACGACCGTTGTTCTCTGCGAATGCCACAGGATTCGTGCCCGAGCGCAAACTGGGAAAATAGTTGACGCCAACACCCCATGGATGCAAATCACCCGCTGGCTCTTCACGCCCAAGACGGGGAGATTCGCCTCGTCGGCGGAGGCTCCTCCACCTTGGCCGCGAGACGCCCTTGACTTGTAAGACTCACGTCGCGATTCTCGTTTCCGCGCTCCACCCCACGTGTAATAGACGTGTAATTGGCGGGCTGCTATATCGGTTCTGCCGGTTTCATCGGCTCACGAAATCAACAACTTGCCTGTTTTCAAGGTCCACTCAGGGTTCGAATCCCACCCTCACCGCCACGACGATTCCTCAATGAGCTGTGTGTCGCAGCGCGCAACCGCGTGCAATGGCATATAAGAGGGACTCGCAACCAAATCATTTCGCATCAGCACAGCAGCAATATGTCGAACCACCATCGCCTCCTTGCGCGCGAGGACGCTCGCCACCGCCGAAAAGGAAAAGGCCAAACGCAGCGCCCGACTCCGGAGTGCATCGGACTACATCAGTTTGTCAATAGCTGTTTCTTGACGGCATAAGGGTGCGACCGTCGCTTATTCAGTGATGGCGACGATTACTTGTGCGAGCGCCCCGAGCAATGGCTCGACAGGCAGGAATTCCACGGGGCGTTCGTCCGTCGCAGGTGATCGATGCGGTGCAGGCACTTCTCGCTCTCGACACTTACGCCCATCCAGACGTGCGGAGCCCACCTGAGCTGGGCGCTCAATTCCTCCCGCCGCTCCGCGCGCTTCGTGAGCACCTGGTAGCGGCGCCAGTCGGCGCGGTTCATGACCTGGAAGACGCGCTGGATGTACTCCAGTGGGACCTTGCCATGAAAGAGATCACTCATGGAGTTCTGGAAGACCCGGCTGGAAGCCTGCCAGTGGAGCGGATGCCTCAGCATGTGCGGCGGGAGCGTTAATGCGAACCCGTACGCCGCTACTTAACTGCACACTACAGGCGATCAACGCCGCTCAGGTGCGGTAAGTCAGTAAGTCCGTCTGGCGACATTTCTAAGGTTGGGCGCCGACTGGCATGCGGCGCACGCTTGAAAGGCCGCAGTGGACTCATTCCACTCGACGTTGGTATACGATTCGGGTCGACCGGTGTGACCGTTGGCCGTTGCTTTTGTGATTCCGAGTTTTCGCATTTTGGCGATGAGCGTTGTGCGGGCAACTCCGAGTCTGGCGGCAGCTCCATTGCGACCTCCAACTACCCACTTTGTTTCCTGCAGAGCAGCCAGGATATGGGCGCGGTCCGCGTCCGCCAGCGTGCGAACCGCGGGCGCCGGCAGTGGTTTGTTCATGAGATCGCCGACGGGCGCTTGCAGTTCTTCACCCGTCGTCAGAATGACCGACCGCTCGATAAAGTTCTCCAGCTCCCGAATGTTTCCCGGCCATGGATATGTTTCCAGCACGCTCATCACTTCGCGCGGCACTCGGGCGATGGTCTTGCCATGGCGGCGCGCAAAGCTCCGGAAAAAATGGTCCACGAGCAGGGGAATGTCTCCCACACGTTCACGCAGCGGGGGGACGGCGATGGGAAATACATTCAGACGATAGAAGAGATCCATCCTGAAGCGCCGTTCCATCACCATCTGCTGGAGATTCTGATTCGTCGCCGCGACGATTCGGACGTCAACACGGGTCGGTTGCGAGCTTCCGAGACGATTGATTTCCTGCTCCTGAATCGCTCGCAGCAGCTTGGGCTGAAGTTCCAACGGCAACTCGCCGATTTCGTCGAGGAACAGTGTGCCGCGGTCAGCGGCTTGAAAGCGCCCCGCTCTTTGAGCAATCGCTCCGGTAAAAGCTCCCCGTTCATATCCGAACAGTTCGCTCTCCAACAGCGGCGCCGGTATCGCGGCGCAGTTGACCGCGACAAACCGTTGCTGCCTGCGGCCGCTCGCGGCATGTATTGCCTGAGCAATCAATTCCTTGCCCGTGCCCGTCTCGCCCCGGATCAGGACGGCGCAATCCGCCGGCGCCACGATTCCGACGCTCTCGAGGAGTGTAAGGAATTTCGGACTTGATCCAATAAGTTCAGAGTTCGCCATAACCATGCTCCTGTGGCTGCCTCTAATACAGGACTATAAGGAGAACCATTGCAAGTCCCGTCATGAACGAGTCACTGGTTCCGTTCGCTACGCGTCTTCTGATCCACCATGCATGGAAGTTAATGCTCTGTACGAACTAATTTGGGAAAATCCCCGTTCATACATCCCGTAAAGGAATGCTATCAGTTCCAGGATCGCAATGATATTCCACCTTGGTAGAATGCGGCGTGCAGCTTCATCGCAGAGTCCTGTCTTGTCCGTTGCTGTACTGGGAGAACGCCGTGGATGGAACACCCCGGCTGCAGAGAATGGATGGAGTTGCGTGGCGAGCCTAAAGCTGCAATGCGGCTTCGACTACAGTCAACAGATCCTCCGGGCGAAAAGGCTTGGACAAAAAGCCCAAAGCGCCCCGAGTCAGAGCCCGGTTTCGATAATTGTCCGTGCCGTGGGCTGTCACGAAGATAATGGGCGCCCGATAATTAGTCTGACTGAGCCGCTCCTGCAGTTCCAGACCGTTGATTCCAGGTAATTTCAAGTCCAGTATGAGGCAGGACGAATTCTCGCGGGAATCGGAGTCCAGAAAGTCCTCAGCGGATCCAAAGCCCTCGACCGTATATCCCCTTGATTCCAGGCAATCCTTCACGGCTTCCCGGACCAGCGAGTCGTCATCGACGACGACGATTCGAGCGTTCGACCCTTTGTCCATCGAGCAAAAGACTCTTCTTTCGAGGGCTACCGATTTCCATTTAAATGCTACCAGCCGCGGCCCGGGATCTCTATAACACCTTGGTAGAACAGAAGCGACTCGCTATACCAACAGTTTGAGCCGCTCGGCCATCCGCACCAGGTCGGGCAACGAGTCGGCCTTCATCTTACGCATCACTCGCCCGCGATGTACCTTAATGGTCATCTCGGTGGTTCCCAACTCCGCGCCGACCTGCTTGTTCAAGAGCCCTCGCACGACCAGAGCCAGCACCTGCCGCTCCCGCGCCGTCAGCGTGTCGAGACGCGCCTGCAGTTCCTGGATTTCTGATTTTTGTTCACGCAGTTTTCGATCCCGTGCGAGCGCCTCCCGGATGGCCTCCATCAGATCCGCCCCCCGAAAGGGTTTCGGGAGAAATCCCACAGCTCCCGCCTTCATTGCACGCACGCTCATCGGGATATCTCCATGGCCCGTGATGAAAATGATCGGGAGATCAATGCTGGCCTTGAGCAGCTCAAGTTGAAGGTCGAGACCGCTGACGTCGGGCAGGTCCACATCGAGGATCAGGCAGGCGGCTGTGTCAGGCTGGTGGCTCTGCATGAATTCGGTAGCCGATGCGAACACTCTCACATTCATCCCACCTGATTGAATCAGGTCCGCGACAGAATCGCGAACCAGAGGATCGTCGTCAATCACGAAGACGATACTGTCCGGATCAGTCATTGGCGCACGTCAGGCAACACAAATTCAAGCATTGCCCCCCTGGGTTCATTCTGTGATGCCCAGAGGCGGCCATCGTGCGCTTCGATGATGGAGCGGCAAATGGACAGTCCCATTCCGATTCCGTCCGCTTTAGTGGTGAAAAACGGATCAAACAGCCTCGCCATGTGGCTTACATCGATGCCGGGCCCGGTATCGGCAACCGATACATGAACTTCGCCTGGCTGCCGCCGGCCTGATTGAATCAGCAGTTCCCTGACGTTGCAATCGACATTCGTCATCGCCTCCGTGCCATTAACGATAAGGTTGAGCAATACCTGAATCAACTGGACGCGATCGCCCAGCACAGGCGGCAGATCCGCGGCAAGCGTGGTGCGTAAGGTAACGCTTTTCCTTCCAAGCTCCATCTGCGTCAGCCGGATTGCCTCTTCGATCACATCGTTGACTTGCAGAGAAGTCCTGGCCAGCGGCGCTTTTTTAAACAGAGTGCGAACTCGCT
>CAZXCO010000742.1:0-5476 GCA_964639095.1 uncultured Solibacteraceae bacterium | reverse complement strand
TCGCCGCAAGGTGTATTTACGTCGTTCGATACGCCGGGCTATCCATCTCCGGTTCCGCACGGCTCTTGCGGCGAGGGTTGTACCTATCCGACCGCCATCAACGCGTTTGGAGTAGTAACCGGAAATAACGTTGGGTTCGCGTTCGACACCCAGGGATTCCTGCGCACGCCTGACGGCACCATCACCTACTTCTCCGGGCCCTCGCAGCAGGAGTATGCTTTCAGCGCCAATGGCATCAATCTTGTCGGAGCCGTCACGGGAACCTGGAGCGAACGCGTAACCATTGGAACTTTCCACGATACCTTCAACCATGGATTCATACGCTCCGCAACCGGAAACTTCACCTCCTTCGACACGCCAGGAAGCTTGAATCATACAATTCCCTCCAGCATCAATGACTTTGGCATCATCACCGGCAGTTACGCCAGCGCCACCGATACGCGCGGCTTCATCCGCGTGCCGTGACGCCCTCGCTGAGGTCCACTTCGGAACTCGCTGTTACTCGCCATCCGCCGTTTCCGAAGGGCGATTGACTGTTGTTTCTTTTCATCACTCAAAACACTGCTCACGCCAGCGGACCATGACTAAACTATCTCCGCTCAACCAAGGTCCTGAGTCGCTTTAAGCCTGGCCGTTTTCAGGTGATCACGCCTGGCCTGTTTTGGGTGTTCACTGAGGGAGCTTGTTGAGCGCGAAATCCAGGCAAAAGTCGGAACACGGCGAACCGCCGCGACTCTAATCGAGGATCTGAAAAGGCGGACGTCGGAAAACCAGGCCTGTTCCTGTTAACGACGAGTCCGGTTGACACGACCCCATCGCATTGTACGCGCAACACGGGCGCTATGCGACGTTCTCACTTACCGAACCGAATCCCTCCGCTTCCGGTTATCCTGGCGCGCGGATATATGAGGTGACCTGTCACTGCACATTCGCGCACAACTATCCCTATGCTATTCGACCGCGCCTCGGCTTCGCCTACCAGGTCAACAGCAAAACCGTTTTTCGCGGGGGGAGTGGGCGTCGTCTACAACTCCACATCCGTCCAGGGCGGCAGTTCCGTCAATTAGGCATCGTCCGATACCCGGCCTGCGGACAGATCGTGGGACTGCGTCAGAACGGCATGCTCTCGAACGTGAACGCCGTGTGGCCCACATTTGAGCCCAACGCAGGTCAGGCGTGGGCACCGTCAGCCCAACTCGGTTCGCGCCGGAGCCGAACCCTTTTTTTTTAACGGACGACAGCCTTTGCCGGCTCCGGTCCTATAACGCGAATTCCTGCCGCGGAGCAAGAGCCAGCCGGAGAGCCGATTTCACGTGCCTGTGCCGCGCCAGCGACATGAGCCCCACGAACCGGTTCACCACCGAAGGGAAATTCCCGCCCCAGAGTTGGGCGAGCGACTTCACGGCTCCTTCGTCGGTCCGATAGAACACGCGATCGCTCCAGCGCACCCAGCCCAGGCTGTGTTCAGGATCGTCTTCGAGGATGTCGCAAATATTCTGAATGATGCGCAGCTTGAGTTGCTCCCGGTACTGAGGCAGAAAGAGCACGTCGCTCCAGCCGTCGCGCCGTACTTCCTCCACAAACTCCGCGAACGTTGCGGCATTCGTGAGGTTCACGCAGGCATTCGGCTCGCGTCCGTGGCGGTCGCCCCCGGATATGACAGGAAGCGAAGCGCTCGACGCAAGTTCGGCTGCTGCGCAATTCTCTTTCCAGGGCCGCAGACCATTGAGTTCAATGGCGTGAATGAAAGGGCGGAATCGGGAGAGAAACGATTCCACGCACTCCGAATGCAGCCGGGCTCCGATGTGGTTCTCATCCCAGGCCGGATGATTGAAAACAATCAGTGTTCCAGTGCTGCCGTGTAAGCTGTCGAGCGTCGCGGCAATCGCGCACTCCACTGGCGCTGCTGTGAGCGCCGCCAGATCCCGCATGATCGCGGGAGCATCCTGCGGCGGAAGGTTGTGCACGCCGAGATGAAAAAACGTCTGCCGCCACGGAACCGTCCATTCCACTGAGACGGGACAATCACCGGCTTCATCGAGCAGTCTTACCTGCAGACCCGCATCGATGTTGTCGTGGTCGCTCAGGGAAACCAGCGGTTGCAGATCGAGAGTGTTTTCGATTTGCGATTTCTCGAGTCTCCATGCGTGCGGTGCAGAGAGCGGAGGGGTCCACCAGGCCCGCGAGAAATCCACCTCGCGGCCTTTGAGCGCGCGGTATTTTTCCGTCTGCTTGCGAATCGCTCCCGAAAGCCAGGGCGTACCAGCCGTCGCGCGCTGGATGAAATCCAGGCACTCGCGCGAATGCAGAGTATGGCTGTGCAGCGAAACGCCGGTTCGGAAACGTTCGTGGACACTTCTGTCCTGCCAGTGGAAATGGACCTTCAGACTTTTCAAGCAGTCTCCTTCCTGTTGAACGCGAGGCTGATGGGCGGCCCGGTGGAAACGGGGTCGAATTCAAATGTCAAACGAAGAAACGACTTCGGCCGGTATTCGAAGCACAAAGGGGGCAGCTGCTCCGAGCCGATTTCGAACCATAACTTGAAAGCCGTAAGCCGCCCGGTGAGTTTCTCGCGCAGCGTTGCGTCGATGCGGGCAACACGCCCGGCATCCTCGACAAGATTTCGTCCCGCGAAACGAGCGCCCGCTTCCGGATCCGGCTTCCTGGTTGTGCGAAGCAGAAACTCCCTGCCGTTGTAGACCAGGTTCCGGCTGGCGTGCGCGCCGGGCGCCAGCATTGCTTTTCGGAGTGCGTAGAGAAAGGTGGATGGGGCCTCTTCACCGGGATCGAGCTTCTTTTGCACCCGGTCTGCGGGCGCTCCCGAAGAAAGCGCGTTTCGGATCTTCTCCACCAGAGTGGGGTAGTCGCGCCAGGTGAGTCGAGACGAAAATGCAACGTGCTGAAGTCTCGACTCGAAACGCCCTCCACGCCCCGTTCCTTCGGCCGCCGAGTAGGAAATTGTGGAAGCCGGCGCAGCGAGCGCAGCTTTCTCCTGTTCGAGGCTCTTGTCTTCGGGAGAAGTCATGAACGCGAGATAGGCGCATTCTTCGACACTGCCTCCGGGCGCCTCGCGGACCACTTCCTGGATGTAGCCGAGACGGTTGAATCCGCGCGCGCACTCGGGCCATGAGCCCGCGCCAAATTGAATCGACACGGCGCCACTCTCGGCTCCAGCAGCCTCTTCAACGAGCGCGAAAGCACTGCCGACACTGGATTTCGAAACACATGGAATGGAAAAGAGACTGATGGCCGCGCTGGCCCGATACCGCCGCTGCCAGACAGCCGGCTGGCGCACTGCACATTCCCCGGCAAGGCGGTCGACTTCGAAGCGAGCCAGCTTCGCCAATACGCGGGAAGCGATTCCGGATCCAGCCAGAAGCATCACAATCTGCCGACGGGAAATCGACATGCCTCAAAATAGCGGGTTTGTCTTACATGGCCATAACAGTTCCAAACATTTACAGGCTATTTCGTTGTCAGAAACATTTCAGTGTGACCGGCGGATCTCGCGGCCGAACACATCCCCGGCCGTCGACCAGGCTCGCGGCGGGATTTCTGGAGAAATCTTCGCATTCTTTGTAATTGAGATCAATTGTTTATAAAGCTTCAGAAAATGTTTTGTGACTGCCCGCCAGCTCAATCCTTCCGCAGTCCGCCGCGCATTGCGTACCTTTGTGGCGCTTTCACCGGGGTTCGCCCGGATACTGCGTGCCGCGGCCGCAAATTCTTCGGCAGCGGCATTTACCAGCCAGGCATTGCTTTCATTGGCATAAGCGGTGAGTCCGCCGGTTCGGGGCGCAATGACAGGCAGGCCCGCGGCCATCGCTTCAAGAGGCGCGATACCGAATGGTTCGCGCGGATTGGGGTGAACGAATGCATTGGCGTTGGCGTATATTTCCGCGAGCGCGGCCCGGTCCTGCACATGGCCGAGAAAGACGATGTGACCAAGGTTGCGCCGCAGGCATTCTTCGCGAATCTCTTCGAGCAGAGGGCCAGTCCCGGCGATGCACAGCCGGAAATCGCGGGCATCCAGACGCTGCATCATGTCGAGAAGCAGTGGCAGATTCTTTTCCGGCGAAAGGCGGCCTGCGTAGAGCAGAATTGTGGCGCCTTCCTCCGCGCCCGCCTGTTGCAGGAGCTTCGCGCGCAGCAGCGGAGAGCGCTCCAGACCGGTGAAACGATCGCAGTCGACGCCCATCGGCGCGATCCAGATCCCGCGCCTGACTTTGTGGCCGCGCGAGGCGTGAATGAGCTCCTCGGCCGTGTGCTCCGACACGGTGACATGATGATCGAACATCGGAAAATAAATCGATTTCATGTACCAGCGGCAGAAGCGCGTAGCGGCCGGGTTGCCGGTGACGTAGGCAGCCACGCTTTCATCCATGCGCTCATGACTGGCTCCGACGACCGCGGGGCGGAGCTTGACACCCGGCAGGCGGCGGGTCCGTAACAAGCCGGCGAAATATGGCAGAGTATATTTCTCGGAGATTTCGATCAGGTCCGGGTTCTCGGTGTTGACGATACGCTGAATCGCGGTCCGGGGAAACAAAAACCTGTGCGGGTAGAGCATGCGGTAGTTGCCCCCGACAGGCGCCCTGGGCGCGGAGACGTAATAGATGAGCCCGGAAGCGCCCACACGTTCGGTGCGCGTGGAATTGCCCGGTACGACCAGGCGCATCAGATCGCCGTCACGCTCCGCCGCGTCGAAAAGCGCCCTGTAAAAGGTGCTGATTCCGCCTGACTGCATGTGCCATGCGTTCGTCAGGTGGAGCGTCTTCAAGCCTCGCGGCCCCGCAGCGAGCGCCAGGCCCACAGAGGGATTGCCGCTGCAAAACCGGCGATCACGCGGGGCATCGCGCGCATGTCGTCCGCGAGCGACGGGCTGTGCCGGCCCACAACCATCGTGCCGCGACGCATGGCATAAGCATTAAAAAGAGTCGAGACGGCGGTCATACACAGCGAGGCCGCGATGCTTGTCCTGAGATGCGGAGTGCCCCGCAGCCAGTGCAGGAGGAATTCCATTGAGTGCGAGGCGAGCGGCAGCAGAATCATGGCGCACAGCGCGCCTTCCCACTCCGGCTCAACCTGACCGAGGTGTTGCGTGATCGCGCCGTAAAAGCACGAGGTGAGCGCGCGATAAAGGTATTCAGCCCCCATGGCAGTGATGGCTGCGCGCCACCCGGCTGTCAGGTTCGCGAAGAAAAAAATAGTGCCGCGGATGATCGAACTCGTCAGCGCCGCCTTCCAGTTCCAGCGCCGGACGATGAGTTCCACAGGACGATGCGCCAGTTCGGAGAGGGCCGCCCGCAGCCGCATGCGAAGCATTTCACCAACATATTAGGCAATTCCTGTTTGCAGTTTCGTGTCGAAATCGCGAACTGCCGGTCTTTCCGCGTGTCGATTCGATGACTGACATGCCAAGCCGTTCACTGCTACGCTTCCATGAATGAATAATGTGCCGCGCGTCGCATTTTTT
>CAZXCO010000741.1:0-2900 GCA_964639095.1 uncultured Solibacteraceae bacterium | reverse complement strand
CACGCGCATCATCGAGGTTGCTGACGGAAGCGTGCACGTGTTCCCGGGCAACTACGAAGATTATCTGTGGCGGAAGAACGGCGGCGGCGCAACGGCCACCGCGGAAACGCCCGCGGCATCGAAGGCCGCGCAGCCGGCCGCATCGGCCAACGCCGCAAATCAGAAGCCGGCGGCCGGAACGAAAGCGGCGGTGGCCGAAAAGCCGGCGCCGGAAAAAGAAGAGAAGCAGCGGCGGCTGAATCCGATCAAACTCCGCCAGATGAAACAGCGCCAGCGCGCGATCGAAGACGAGATTACCCGGCTCGAAGTGGAAATCGCGGATTTCGAGCAGTCGCTCTCCACTTTTCAAAGCGCGGAAATGAGCATCGAGATCGCCGGCCTGCTGGAATCGCGCCGTGAGGATATGAAGAATCTGCTCGCCGAGTGGGAAGACGTCTCGATGACTCTGGAGGCCAATCGATGAAGCTGTATCTCTCTGAGAAGGACGTGCTGGCCTGCCTGCCCATGGCGAGGGCCATGGAACTCGTGGATCAGGCTTTCCGGCAGCTTGCTGACGGGAGCGCGGTGAACCATCCGCGCCGCCGCGTGATTCTGCCGACGGGCTCGGTGCTGCACTACATGGCGGCGGGCACGCCCGAATACTTCGGCATCAAGGCTTATTCCGTGAACGCGAAAACCGGGGCGCACTTCGAAGTGTTGCTTTACCGCTCGGCCGACGGGCTTCCGCTTGCGACGCTCGAGGCCAACCATCTGGGGCAGATCCGTACAGGCGCTGCGAGCGGCGTGGCGACGAAGTACCTTGCGCGCTCTGATGCCAGCGTGGCAGCCGTCATCGGAAGCGGGTTTCAGGCCGAAACGCAGCTCGAGGCGGTAGCCAACGCGCGGCGGCTTCGCGAAGTGCGCGTCTGGAGCCGCAGGCCGGACCGGCGCGCGGAGTTTGCACGGCGCTGCGCGGAAAAATTCAGGCTCAACGTTCGCGCGGCGGAGACGGCGCGGGAGTGCGTCGAAGGCGCTGACATCGTGGTGACGGCGACCAGTTCGAAGGAGCCTGTGCTGGTGGGCGACTGGATCTCGCCCGGAACCCATATCAATGCGGTTGGCTCGAACTGGGCCGACCGGCGCGAGCTTCCGACATCGCTTGTCTATGAGAAAGCGGCGCTCGTTGCCGTGGATTCGGTCGAAGCGGCGAAGCTGGAATCGGGCGATCTGCTGATTCCCCTTCGGGAGCCGGGCGCGGTAGCGTTCCCTGGAGTGGAACTGGCGGAGATCGTTGCGGGGAAACGGGCGGGGCGCACCGCCGCCGATCAGATCACGATCTTCAAATCAAACGGGCTGGCGGTCGAGGATATCGCGGTGGCCGGACACGTTTATGAGGAAGCCCTGCGGCGTGGTCTGGGACGGAATCAGTGAACAGATGAAGAAAGAACAGGAGACGGAATGCCGGAAGCAATACCAGGAAAGATGATGCGCCAGAGCCCGCGCGCACTCGGGGCCATTCCCTTGTCATTGGCTGCGCTCGCCTTGTCTCTGGCGGTGCCCACCGCGGCGCAGACAAAGAACTGCGTGGCTCCCTCCGGCCAGAAGCTCATCATCTACCGCGCGGGCAGTCTGACCGCCGCTTTCAAGCCTCTCATTGACGCGTTTACGTGCCAGACCGGCATTCAGGTGAAGGACGAGCCGATGGGCAGTGTGGATGCCGGGCGCCAGATTACCGCTGGAGGCCAGCCCTGCGATCTTTACGCGCCGGCCGATTACCTGGATATCGACTTGTTCATGAAACCCGCGGGCTATGCGGATTTCGACATCGTGTTTGCCCATGACCGCATGGTGCTCGCGTACTCGGCGAAGGCTCTGGCCGCAAAGAAACTGCCTCGCATCGCCGAATCCGGCAGTTTTGAGCCGCCGCGCTCCATTCCGAAAGCCGTTTCCAAGTGGTATGAGATTCTCACCCGGCAGGGTGTGGTGATTCGCGGCGGAAATCCTTTTCTCGATCCGGGCGCTTACCGGGCGCCCATGATCTTCCAGCTCGCGGCGGAATACTATAAGGTCCCGAACCTCTACAACAACCTGCTCGAACACCTGATGACTCCGGCGCAGGGCACGACGGCCACTCTGGGCAAGGATTTCGATTTTCAGTTCATCTATGAACACAGCGCCCGCGCGGCGGCCGCGGGCAATCCAGACTATCGCTATGTAGACCTTCCGGACACGATCAACCTGTCGGATCCTGCGAAGGACGACGATTACCGCAAGGCCGTGGTCGTCCTGCCCGGCCTCGGCACTTCGCGGAGCGAGCGCAATATACCGGTTCCCGCCGCGCGCGTAGCCTGGGGGATTGCGCTGATGAAGAATGCTCCCAACCGGGCGAATGCGATCCGCTTCCTGCAGCTCCTGCTCAGCCCGGCGGGCGCCGCGTCGTTGAACAAGAACGGTCCGGCGGCGATCGCTCCGGCGCTGGTCAGTCCGGCGGACTTCAAAAACCTTCCCGATCCCCTGAAGATGCTGGTCCGGAGGACGGGAAAATAGCCGCTCCGGATGCCGGAAAACGCCTCTGCTCTGCATCTCGTGCTCACGGGCGATCCGGCACTGTTCGCCATCGTATGGCTGTCGCTGGTCGTCAGTCTCTCGGCCACGTTCTTCGCTGCGCTGGTGGGAGTTCCGCTGGGAGCGCTGGTCGCGCTGACGCGATTTCCCGGCCGGCAGCTTGTGGTTGTTGTGCTCGACGCCCTGATGGGCCTTCCGCCGGTGGTGGTGGGACTGGCGGTTTTCCTCGCGCTTTCGCGCTCCGGGCCGCTCGGTTCCTGGGGGCTGCTCTTCACGCCGCAGGCGATGATCATTGCGCAGACGGTGCTGGTGACGCCCATCATTGCGGCTCTGACGCGCCAGACCGTCGAGGACCT
>CAZXCO010000740.1:0-1757 GCA_964639095.1 uncultured Solibacteraceae bacterium | reverse complement strand
TGGCCGCCGCCGCGGGGGAGCGTCTGCTGTGCGTGCAGATCGGCAACGAACCTGATCTGTACGGCCAGAATGGGCATCGGCCCCGCGGTTACGATTATGCAGCGTTCCATCGCGATTTTCAGCGCTTCGCGGAGGCAATTGGAAAGCGCACGCCCGGCGTGCCACTCGCGGGCCCGGACGTTGCCATGTCGCCGGGCTGGGTCGCCGGGTTCGCCAAAGACGAAAGCAATAACATCCGGCTGCTGACCGAGCACTATTATGCGACCGGACCGCCCGACAACCCCAACGCGACGATCGCGAATCTGCTGAAGACCGATGAAGGCCTTCTGGCCATTCTTCGTCAGTTGCAGTCCGCTTCGAATGCGAGCCGCGTGCCTTACCGGCTGGTGGAACTCAATTCCTGCTTCGGGGGCGGCAAACCGGGGCTCAGCGATACGTTCGCATCCGCGCTGTGGGGGCTGGACCTGATGTTCACGCTGGCTTCGACGGGCGCGGCCGGCATCAATTGGGAAACGGGCCTCAATCATCTCGGCAGCATCAGTTCCTACAGCCCGATCTGGGACGATCAGAACGGGCACTATTCCGCGAGACCGCTTTACTATGCGCTGCTCGCGTTCGCGATGGCGGGAATCGGGGAGCGGCTACAGGCCGAGGCGCAGGCGGCGGGCATCAACTTCAAGGCCTGGGGAGTCCGCGCGCGAAACGGCCGTGTCTGGCTCACTCTGATCAACAAGGACATGGCGACGGGGGCCGACGTGCGGGTCCGTTCGACAAACGGTTTTTCGCTGGCCGATCCTCTGTATCTCTCGGCGCCCTCGTATGCGAGCACGACCGGGGTCACTCTGGGAGGAGCGGCAGTCACCCCGCAGGGAATATGGCGGACCCGGCGCTCGGGACCGGTTCGGGCCAGCGGCGGCGAATTCGGCTTGTATCTTGCGCCGGCAAGCGCGGTCCTGCTGCGATTGTCGTGATTCGCCGGAAGCAGGCTGCGCTTCAATCCACCTGCAGTTTTCGCTGCATTGCTTCGAGGGAGATTGCGCGGGTCTCCGGATAAACGCTGAGCACCACGAAAAACTGCAGCACCATCATGGCCGCAAAAAACGCGAATGGAATGCCGCCCGACGATGCCGCCATCAGGGGAAAGACACCGGAGATGAGCGCGTTCGTGAACCAGTGAGTGAAACTGCCCAGACTCTGGCCCTTGCCGCGTACGCGCGTCGGAAAGACTTCAGCCAGATAGACCCAGATCACCGCGCCCTGCGAAAACGCGAAGCACGCGATGTAACTCACGAGCAGCCAGAGCAGCAGGCGCTCGCCGCGGCCCGTGAAGAAAATCGCCGCCACGCCACTGAGGCATGCCGCCATTCCCACCGCGCCCGTCAGCAGGAGAATGCGCCGCCCGATGCGGTCGATGACAGCCATCGCGATCAGCGTAAAGACCAGATTGGTTGCGCCGATGGCGATCGACTGCACATCGCCGGACACCTTGCTGAACCCGCCGCGGTCGAAGATGTCGTTCAGGTAATAAAGAATGGCGTTGATTCCGGATAACTGGTTGAACAGCGCGATGGTGATCGCGAGAAAGATCGGAAACCGGTATTTGCGCACGAACAGCGGCTCCGAAGTCTCCCGCTTCTCTCCGAACGAGGCCACGATCTCACGCAATTCCTCGTCGGAGTGTCCGCTGCCACTTGCGCGCAGGACGTCGCGGGCCTCATCGAGGCGCTGTTGTTTGATCAGCCATCGCGGACTGCGCG
>CAZXCO010000739.1:0-2382 GCA_964639095.1 uncultured Solibacteraceae bacterium | reverse complement strand
GTCGGTCAGGGCCTGCCAGACTTTTTCCGGTGCGTGACGCAGCTCTCTGACGAGAACGAGCGTCCAGTTCTCTCCGTCCTTGTGTACCTGCGCTCCGCTGGCCGGTCCCGGTACGTATTGCTCGCGATCGGTCATCTATCTTCTCCTTGTCTTTCGTTTCGCTGGTGTGGATGTTGTTGGTGTGGATGCCGTCGGCGTGGACCGGTCCAGGCGGTCGAGGTGGCGTTCGAGAGCATCCACGTGAGCGGACCAGAACCGGCGGAACGGCGCCAGCCAGGCATCGACCTCCTGAAGCGGTTCAGGTTTCAGCCGGTAGAGACGGCGCTGTGCATCCACCGTCGATTCGACGAAACCGGCATCCCGCAGCACTCGCAGATGCTTTGACACGGTCGGCTGCGGCATACGAAGCTGACGCTCGATCTCTCCCACCGACTGTTGTGACGAGACCAGGAGGCTCAATATCGCGCGGCGGTTCGGCTCCGCAATGATTTCGAACACAGATTCCACGCTCTGTATATACCGTTAAACGTATATACTAGTCAAGGAATTTAATGTCCCAGGGCAGACTGCGGTTCAGCCGGTCCCGGCCGGCCGCCTGGTGCCCGGTTGCCGGGGCTTCGGCTTGCTCCTGCTCTCGAGATTGAGCGCGACTGCAGCGCGGACAAGATCTTTCAGTGCCGCCTCATCGAGGGTGTCGCCTTCGTGGATGTCAATGGCGCGCCTGACATTCCCGTCGAGGCTGGAGTTGAACAGGCCGGAGGGGTCCCTCAGCGCAGCTCCCCGGGCAAATGTCATCTTGACCACGCTCTTGTAGGTCTCTCCGGTGCAGACGATGCCGCTGTGGGACCAGACCGGAGTTCCCCTCCACTTCCACTCCTCGACAATCTCAGCGTCTGCCTTGTGGATGATTTCGCGCACTTTCGCGAGCGTCTTCCCGCGCCAGTCCCCGAGTTCGCGGATCCTCTCGTCGATCAATGCAGAAGCGGATTCCGCAGGGACGGGCCTGTTCATGACTCCAAGTCTCGCACCGTATCTCCGCTGTGCGGGACGGTCGTTTCCCGTGAAAGGCTCTCCTGGGTTTCGACGAAGCTCCTCAGGTACGACCGCAGCTCGTCCCGCACGCGGCGGAATTCTGAAAGCCGCTTCTCCTCCGGACCCTCGACAACGGCGGGATCGTTGAAGCCGTGATGGAGCCGCGTGGCCTTGCCGAAGAACACCGGGCAACTCTCCTTCGCGTTGTCGCAGATCGTCAGCACGTAGTCGAAATCCTGCCCCGCGAACTCGTCCACATGTTTCGAGCGGTGCGACGTAATATGGATGCCGGCTTCCTTCATAACGGCGATCGCCTCGGGGCGAACCGTACCTGGTTTCGTGCCCGCGCTTTCCACTGTGAAGCGGTCTCCGGCGTCGTGCCGCAGCAAGCCTTCTGCCATCTGCGACCGCGCCGAATTTCCCGTACACAGAATCAGGATTCGTTTCTTATCTGCCATGTGAACCCTCCTTCCCGCTGTGAGACGCCAGAACCTCCGGCGCCTCTTTCGGCAACGACGGCACCAGCCAGCGGGACAGGAACGTTGCGGCGAAGGCGCCAGCGAGCTGGGCAGCCATGAAACCGAGGGCGTCAGCAGGCCGGATGCCGGCAAAGGCATTCGCGAAAGGCTTCTCTATACTTCGATAGTAATGGAAATATAGAAAAAGTCAATCGCCTGCGGACTGGCGAAAGCGCATGCGGGCCGGCCTCGGCATATATTCAAGTAATCTATTGAATACTTGTGGAGGCTGGAATGCTTATGCAACGCGTCGACGTCGAAACACTGCAAGGCTGGCTGGCGGATGGCCGCCCTGTGGCCGTTCTGGATATTCGCACCCAGGAAGACCGCGCGCAGTGGTTCATTCCGGGCAGCATCCATGTGAACGCTTACGATGCCCTGAAAGCCGGTGACCCGCAGGCGCTGAAAAGCGTGGACCTTCCGAAAGACAGGCCCGTGGTCACCATTTGCAACGCTGGAAAGGTCAGCCAGATCGCGGCTCAGCGGCTTCGTGATCGCGGTCTGGAAGCCTTTCCGCTCACGGGCGGGATGAATGCGTGGAGCCTCGCCTGGAATATGGCGGAAACGAAACTGGAAAAGGCGACGGTACTGCAGGTTCGCCGCACCGGTAAAGGGTGTCTTTCATACATCATCGGTTCCGCATCCGAAGCGGTCGTCATCGACGCATCGGTGGACGCGGCCGTTTACCTGCGCCTCGCGACCGAGCTCGGATGGACCATCCGCCATGTCTTCGACACGCATATTCATGCCGATCATCTTTCCCGGTCCGGGTCGCTGGCGGAAGCCGCGGGAGCGGCACTGTTGCGCCGGAGGGCCTGCCCGAGGCGCGCGC
>CAZXCO010000738.1:0-22370 GCA_964639095.1 uncultured Solibacteraceae bacterium | reverse complement strand
TCGCCGCGCTACTACCTGATCGTCAACTCGACGTTGTTCATCTCGTTTTCCGTGCTGTCGGGACTTTCGAGAACACTGACGATGATGATCGTCTGGCGCGCCCTGCAGGGCTTTACCGGCGGCGTGCTGATTCCCATGTCGTTTACGGTGATTCTCGATCGGCTCCCGAAATCGAAGCAGCCGGTCGGGCTCGCGCTCTTTGGACTGACCGCGACGTTCGCGCCCTCGGTCGGCCCCCTGATCGGCGGGTGGCTCACCGATAACTACGGCTGGCCTTCGATTTTCTACATCAACATCATTCCCGGCCTGCTGCTGATCGCCGCGATCTGGTTCGCGCTCGAACAGGAGCCGCTCCATATGGAGGAACTTGCCGGAGGCGACTGGTGGGGCGTCGGGACCATGGCCGTGGGGCTCGGCTCGATGCAGATCGTCCTCGAAGAAGGGAATCGCAAGGACTGGTTCGGCTCGCCGCTCATCGTGCGGCTGACGCTGGTCGCGGCCGTGTTTCTGGCGGCCTTTCTCGTCATCGAGTTTGTCCGCAAGGATCCGCTGGTGAATCTGCGGCTGCTGGGGCGGCGCAATTTCGGTCTGGGGAGCGTCGTTAACATCGCGCTCGGGATGGGGCTGTACGGCTGTACATATATTCTGCCCGTGTACCTCGGCCAGATCCAGGGTTACGATGCTTACGAGATCGGCAAGACGGTCATGTGGATGGGCGCGCCGCAATTGCTGATCATTCCGCTGGTCCCCCGCTTCATGAAGCGGATCGATGCGCGCGTGCTCATCGGGTTCGGCGTCGCCCTCTTCGGCGTGAGCTGCCTCATGATGACGCACATGACGGCCCTGACCGGTTATGATCAGTTCCGCTGGCCGCAGATCGTCCGCGCCATCGGGCAGCCGTTCATTATCATTCCCCTCGCCTCGGTGGCGACAGCGGGCATCGCGGCCGGAAAGGAAAGCGGCTCGGCCTCGGCGCTGTTCAACATGATGCGGAATATCGGGGGCTCCGTGGCCATCGCCTCGCTCGCGACCATGCTGACCAACCGCGAGCACTTTCATTCCCTGAGAATCGGCGAATCTGTTTCGATCTTCGATTACCGGACGCAGCAGCGCCTGGCCGAGGCCACAAGAAACTTCGCGAGCCGCGGCGCCGATCTCTGGACCGCGAGCTGGCAATCGATCGAATCGCTCGATCGCATCGTCCGGCGGGAATCGTTCGTCATGGCGTTCAATGACTGTTTCTATATGATCGGGGTAGCGCTGCTCGTGAGCGGGCTCGTGGTTCCACTCTTCCGGCGGACGAAAATCACCGGAGGCGCGGCCATGCATTGAGGCCGCCCGGCTGAGGTTTTGACAATGCCCGAACGTTTTTCGCTGATCGCAACCAACGGCGTCACGCTTCACGTCGCGGAAGCCGGGCCGGCAGGCGGCCCTCTGGTTTTTCTTCTCCATGGTTTTCCCGAGTTCTGGTACAGCTGGCGAAACCAGATCGATCCGCTGGCCCAACGCGGCTTCCATGTCGTCGCGCCCGATCAGCGCGGCTACAATCTCAGCGACAAGCCGCGCGGCGTCGAGAGTTACGATCTGGACAAGCTGGCGGCCGACATCGCGGGCCTTGCCGATCACTACAGCCGGAAGACTTTCATGGTCGCGGGACATGACTGGGGAGCGGCCATCGGCTGGTGGATGGCGGGCCGGTACCCCGAACGCGTGCGCCGGCTGGCGGCGCTCAATGCCCCCCATCCCGCGGTCTGGCTCGAAGCCATGCGCGACAACCCTGTGCAGAGGCGGAAGAGCGCTTATGTGCAGTTTTTCCGCATTCCTTATCTGCCGGAGTGGCTGATCGGCCTCGATCGTGCGAAAGCGCTCGCGAAGGGCTTTCGGGACAGCGTCCGGCCCGGCGCGTTTACGGAAGAGGATCTCGCGCAGTATCGCAAAGCGTGGGCCCGGCCCGGCACTCTGACCGCGACCCTCAACTATTACCGCGCCGCGCTGAAAAAGCCTTTGCAGCCGGCCCGCGAGTATCGAATTCTCTGCCCCACCCTCGTGATCTGGGGAACGCAGGATGCTTATGGCGTTCCGGAGCTCGCCGAAGCCAGTGCCAGGCTGTGCGGCGACGGGCGGGTCGTCCGGCTCGATCAGGCGACCCACTGGGTGCAGCACGACGAACCGGGGCGCGTGACCGATCTCCTCGCCGATTTCTTCGGCGCCGAAGCAACCGCGGGCGGCTGACGCCCGGAGGCGACGGTTGGCATACATCGCCGCTTCGTGAGAATATCTCACTGAACAAACATTTCAATCATTTCCGAGGAGTCCGGCTATGCTCGCAAGAGCCTTTTCGTGGAGCGCTCTGTTGGCCGCTGTCACACTGGCGGTTCACCCGCTGCCCGCGCTGGCGCAGGCGACGGGACCGGCATCGTGGCAGAACGACCTCGCGCCCATCCCTTCCTCCGACTGGAATTACGATTTCGCAGCCCATCTGCTGGAGCGCGCCGGATTCGGCGGAACACCGGAGGAGATCGATGCGCTTGCCCGTATGACACCGGCGCAGGCGGTCGCACGCCTGGTTCGATTCGAGGGAACCGATGCGAGCCATCTTCCGCCGTTCGATCCTTCCGGTATTCACGATCCCGGGCTGGAGCCCTTTCCCCCCAGCCGGCCCGCCGTCACCGACATGGCGAAAAAGAACGGCGAAGCGCTCGGCATCAAGGTCAAGCCGAGCGGCAATCGCCGGCTGCAGCCCATCGTGGACGAGTTTTTCTACTGGCTTCGCGCGAGCGCGCTCGAAACCAACCGTGTCGCCTACTGGTGGGCGAACCGCATGCTCACCAGCCCCCGGCCCCTGCAGGAGAAAATGGCGCTCTTCTGGCACGGACATTTCGCCAGTAACGAAGCGAAGGTTCGCGACTACCGCAAGCTCCTGGGCCAACTGGAGCTCTTCCAGCGAATGGGTACGGGCAACTTCCGCGACCTGACCGTCGCCGTAGCCGAAGACCCGGCGATGCTTTCGTTCCTCGATGCCGGCGTCAACGTCAAAGGCGCTTCGAATGAAAACTTCGCGCGCGAAATCATGGAGCTTTTCACCATGGGCGTTGGCCACTACACGGAAATGGATATTCGCGAGGCCGCGCGGGCCTTTACGGGGTGGAATTACGTCGATCTGAAATTCGTGGTGAACAAAGAGCAGCACGATGACGGCGAAAAGACATTTCTCGGCCGGACCGGCCGCTTCGACGGCGTGGACATCATCGACATCATCATGCAGCAGCCGGCGACGGCCGACTTCATCGCCGGAAAGATCTACCGCTATTTCGTGCGCGAGGAGCTTTCGCCGGAACTGCAGAAGCAGCTCGGATCGGTGCTTCGCGACAACCATTACGAAATCGCGCCGCTGCTCGAAAAGATATTCCTCTCGCGTGACTTCTACAGCCCGGCTTCGGTGGGGACACGGATCAAGAGCCCCGTCGAGCTGGCGATCTCGACTTACCGGAAACTCGGCCTGAAAAGCATCCCCGGCATTCCGGATTTCAACTCCGAAACCGGCTCGCTCGGCCAGCAGCTTTTTGCGCCCCCGACAGTGGCGGGATGGGCCGGCGGCAGGAGCTGGATTACACCCGGCCTGCTGCTTGAGCGCGCCAATTTCGCGCGCGACGTGCTGTTTCCCGATATCGGCTTCCTTCCGCCGGACCGCTACACTGGAGGGCCGGAGATTCAACGCGTGGCAAAACGCATCCGGCAGGGCATGGACATCTCCAGCGCCACGAGGGACGACAGCAAGAGCGGCGAAGTGGCGGAATCGAATCTGAAGGCCGATCGCGACGAGGATTTCAATACCCGCTACGGCAGCTTCCGTGGTTCCCAGATGGCCATCGAGCGGGTCAAGGCGATTCCCCGGGACACGGCGCAGATCGACCTGACCCGGATGGTTCTCGACGAACATCTCACAAACACGACTGAAGTGGTGAATTACCTGGTGCACCGCTTCATGCGCGTTTCGCCGGGCGACGCCACGCGCAAAAAGCTGGTGGCCTTTCTGGACCAGGAGCTGGGCGCCTCGGATATTGCAGCGGCCCGGACATATATGGAATACTCGCTGCGGCTGCTGCTGCATCTGATCATGAGCCAGCCGGAGTATCAGTTGAGCTGAGGCTCGAGGAGTTGCCATGAAGAGCAGGCGTTTTTCGTTTTCCCGATCCAGCCGGCGGGATCTTCTGCGCGCCGGAATGTATGGCGTTTGCGTGACCGCCGGCGCTTCGATTCCGATACCCGTGTTCGGGCAGGCTGCCGCGCGCGCCGGCGCCGAGGGGAAGATTCTTGTCGTGCTGGAGCTCTCCGGCGGCAACGACGGATTGAACACGCTGATCCCTTATGGCGACGACGCATATTACAGGCATCGGCCGCATCTCGGCATTCCCGCGAAACAGGTGCGCAGGATCGACGACCATTTCGGTTTCAGCGGCGGCATGGCCGGTTTCGAGCGCCTCTATAAAGATGGCCAGCTCGCCATTGTCCACGGGTGCGGTTATGACAACCCGTCGTTTTCGCACTTCACCTCGATGGCGTACTGGCACACCGCGGCGCCCAACAGCGGCGAAGAGTACGGCTGGGTGGGCCGTCTGGCAGACCAGATGGCGCCGGATGCGCCGCCGAACTTCATCGTCAACATCGCGGCGCGCCAGTCTCTGGCAGTTCGCAGCCGCAGGCACGTGCCGGTGGTGTTCGACGATCCGAACAAGTTTTCACAGGAAAAGTTCTACGACGAGCGCGAGGTTCTCGAAACCGTGGCGGACAGCGGCGGCGTCGCGAATCCGGCGCGCCGCTTTCTGCTCGACACGGCCCGCAGTGCGAAAAGTGCATCCGCGCTGGTGCGTGAAGCCTGGGCGAAATACCATTCGCCGGTCGATTACGGGATTACCGGCCTCGACCTTCCCAAGGTTGTCGCCCTGATCGATGCCGGCATGCCCGCGCGCCTGTATTACACGTCGTATCGCAACAATGCCTTCGATACTCACGTGTTTCAGAACGATGTTCACAAGAGGCTGTTGACCTACGCGTCGGATGCTGTTTCAGCCTTCTTCACGGACCTCGAACGGATCGGGCGGGCCAACGACGTAGCCGTCATGATCTTTTCCGAATTCGGACGGCGCGTGCCGGAAAACGTGAATCTGGGGACAGATCACGGGACTGCCAACCTGATGTTCGTGGCCGGAAAATCCGTGAAAGGCGGGCAATACGGCGTGGTCCCCAGCCTGACAAAACTGGACGCCGGCGACAACCTCATCCATACCACCGACTTCCGGCGCGTCTATGCCACCATGATCTCGGGCTGGCTGGGGGTCTCCGACACCCGTGCATTGCTCAGGGGCAACTTCGAGCCCTTCGCCCTGTTTCACTCTGGGCGCGCTTGAATCGCTGACTTACAGCGAGCCGGGTTCACCGCGCCGTACAGTAATTCCTCCGCCCGAAGTGTGCAGATAGAGCAGGGGTCCGCCGCCATTGATCGGCCCCTGGAGCTTGTGCGCCGGCCGTTCGCCGGTATGTGGCTTGGGGAAGTCCGATCGCACGCTGCCACCGCTCGTCGATGCGTCCAGATTTACGTGAATGTTGCTTGCGAGATCGACTTCAATCCCCCCACCGGAAGTGGAAAGGCGGCACTCGCCTTTCGGTTGCGCCAGCAGCGATGCCGTTACGCTCCCGCCCGACGTCGAGGCGTCGATGGCGCCCGAAATTCCGCTCGCCCTTATGGGTCCGCCGGATGTGTGGACTTTGACATAGCCGGATACGTCTTCGATCGAAATCGGTCCCCCGCTGGTGGAAGCATCGACGTCGCCGCTGATGCCCCGAATGCGGATGGAGCCGCCCGATGTGTGGACGACCGTTTTGCCTTTGGCCTCCGTGACCGTAACCGCGCCCCCCGAGGTGTTTCCGTTCACCGCTCCCTCGATGCGATCGAAGCGGAGTGAACCGCCCGACGTGCGCGCGGTGACCTCGCCGTGGAGTCCCTCAGTCGAGATCGAACCTCCGGATGTGGCAAGCTGCGCGCCGAATGCCGCGGGCGTCCTGACATGGTACTCGACGCCGCGAAGCCATTCGTATTTCAAACAGCGGCCGTTATGGCAGATCCGGTTGCCGAAGAGGAAATCAAAAAAGCCGAGGGATAACCGCGGCTCCCAGCCGTTTCGAAAGCTCCCGATCGCGCGGACGTCCTGGCCTTGTTCGAAAACATCCAGCGAGAAATCGCGTGCGGCGCGGTCGAACTCGGCGCGAGACGGAGGCAATCCGCGGAACTCCACTTCCACCTCAACGCGTTCCACCTCAACGCGTTTCGCCCTCCCCGGCTCCACATCGATGGACCCGAACTCCGCATTGAGTTCGAGACGGGTGGCAGTCGAAACAGCCACGGACTTCCGCGCAGCCTCTGCGGTATCCGCGCCCCAGGCACAGCACACGCAGAGGAGGGCGGCGGCCGAAGAACGGATCACGGAAACCTCCTGCGGCATTTTCTACGAAGATAAGTACGCGCAGGCTCCCGATTTGTTCGCGATTTTTTCAGGCGACCCGCGGGTGCGGCATCCGGCGCCACGCAAGGAACCGCAGTGCTTCTTCTTTGCCCATATAGCGCGCGAGGATTTCCGGACTCGTGCGAGTCAGGTCCACCATCACAAAGCCATCCAGCGTGTTGCCGAACTGGGGATCGACGCTGAACGCCAGAAGCTTGCCGCCCAGCCGCACGTATTGACGGACCAGAATCGGAATGCCTTTTCCGTCGGGTTCCAGATCCGCGACCGACCCCGAGAGGTCATCCACGTCGGGCAGCAGCGAGCAAAGGGCCGCCGTCTCCCATTTCTGCACCAGATTTCCGCGCAGGGGCCGCCGCGCCCGAACCGCTCCATGCCACTCCTCAGCGGCGTTCTGCTTCTCGAAATACCGCGCAATCAATTCGCGCGAGGCGGGCGAATACTGATTGCTGACACTTACCGCCCCGATCAAGGTGGCATACTCCGGATGCCGGGCCACGAAGCCGCCGATGCCCTTCCATAGAAGCAGCAGCGGAGCAAACTGGCGCTGATACTCGGGCCGCACGAATGATCTTCCCAGTTCCAGAGCCGGCCCGAGCCGGGCAAAAAAACCTGGCTTGAAGCGAAACAGCGATTCCGTGTAGAGCCCTTTCGGCCCGAAACGAGTCAGGAGCTTCGGGACTTCGCCCATTCGGTACGCGCCGGCGATTTCCCGCTTCTGCCGGTTCCAGAGGAAAAGGTGCAGGTACCAGGGATCGAAGCGGTCCAGATCGTCCGCCTCGCCCGTGCCTTCACCTGCCGCTCGGAACGTGATCTCGCGCAGACGCCCGATCTCCCGCAGCGCGTAGGGAATCTGGCGGGCTTCGGCAAGATACACCTCGAGGTCCCGCGATCTTTCGAGCAGGCACTCCTTCGGCAGATCTTCGATTTCGCCCGCGAGTAAGCCGGCCGGGATTCCCGTCGAGGGCGGGGCGGGAAAGGCAGATGGCCGTGCGCCTGGTGCGGCGAGCGGAGCGGAAGCGGGGCCGCCACGTCGCGCCAGCAGTTCCGTGCGCAGCCGCAGATAGCGGGTGGCGTCGCTGTCGTCGGGCAGGCTTGCGATCCGAGCGGGCTCAACGGGATAACCGATGCGGACTTCGACCTGCCTGCCGCGTTTATTGAGCAGCTCCGCCGGCAGCGCAGCCGTTCTCAGGCGCGGGTGCATCATCCCCAGCACCTGAAAGGGAATGCCGTTGGCTCCCCGTATCAGGACCGGTAGCGACCTCGCGCCTGTCATGCGAATCAGGCGCGCGGCCGTCCGTGTCCATTCCGGATCGCGGATAGCCCGCTTCTTCAGATCGAAGTGTGAGACTTCGCCCGCGGGAAACACCAGCAACATCCCGCCGCCGCGCAGGTGCGCGATGGCCTGCTTCAGAGCCCGCCCGTTGGAGCGGCGATTTTCCGGACGGTCGAACGGGTCGAGGAAGAAGCAGAAACGTTCGAGTTCCGGCAGCGTGCCAAGCAGCCGGTTCGTGAGAATACGGACATCGGAACGCGCGCGGGTGAGGACGTCCGCCAGCAGGATGCCGTCCAGAATGCCGAACGGGTGGTTGGAAACTGCAACCACCGGACAGCCCGACGGAATTTTTTCGAGATCGGAGGCAGTCACGTGGACCTGCACCTGAAGATCGTCCAGAAGCCGCCGGACGAAGCCGGAAGCTGCCGGGTCCGGCTGCGCGCTCGTCCGCGCGTACAACGCTTCAAGCTGATCGATCTGGAGGAAACGATTGACGGCGGTCGCGAGCGGCCCCGGCAAACGGTTTGTCGGAAATGCTTCGAAGGCCATTCCTCAACGTATTGGCGGTGGCTTACAGCATGATGAACAGGCGATTGAGAATCGGTATGGCGAATGTGACAGACTGGATACTGCGATGAATCCCGGCGCGGCTCAGCCGAAAGATGCGGACACAGGCATCCGGAAAAACGTGACGGTGAGGAAAATGGAGGACCGCGATCTCGTCGATGCGCGTCTGATCTTCCGGACCGCTTTTGGCTCCTTTCTCGGGGCGCCCGACCCGGCGACATTCAATGCGGACCGGGAATACATTTTTACCCGCTGGCGCGCCAATCCCGGGGCCGCTCTGGTGGCGGAGCATGAGGGCGGCGTGGCCGGTTCGAATTTCGCGACCAAATGGGGCAGTTTCGGATTCTTCGGCCCCCTCACGGTGCGGCCCGAGTTGTGGGGGTGCGGCATTGCGCAGCAATTGCTGGTGCGCACGATGGATCTTTTCGAACAGTGGGGTGTGCGGGAGTCCGGACTCTTCACTTTTGCGCACAGTCCGAAACACGTGGCCCTTTACCGGAAATTCGGTTACTGGCCGCGATTTCTGACGGCACTTCTCGCGAAGGAAGCCGCCGCGCGCAATGTTTCGTGGACGGAGTACTCAACGCTCAACGAAAGCGAACGGGCGGAAGCGGTTGGCGCCTGCCGTGAGCTGACCGATTCGATCTTCGCGGGGCTGGATCCGACGCCGGAGATACAGGCCATCCAGGATCAGAACCTGGGCGACACGGTGCTGCTCTGGGCGGGCGACAGGCTCGACGCTTTCGCGGTCTGCCACTGCGGGGAGGGAACAGAGGCCGGAAGGGACAATTGTTACATCAAATTCGCGGCCGTACGCCCGGGAGCGGAAGCCGGAAGGATTTTCGAGCGCCTGCTGGAAGCCTGTGAATCCTTTGCTCTTAAGCGCGGCGTTCGCAGGGTCGAGGCTGGCGTGAACACCGCCCGGAGCGACGCGTGGAGCCGCATGCTGCAATCCGGTTTTCAAACACGGACTCTGGGCGTGGCCATGCACCGGCACAATCTGCCTGCCTTCAGCCGGGCCTCCGATTACATCCTCGACGACTGGCGCTGAAGCGGGACTTCGATATCACCCCGCCGCTGTTTGCCTACACTTATTAATAGAGATTCATAGAGTGAGCGCCACTCCCAATTACGCCGTGCGTCTGGTCCTTCTCGGGCTGATCCTCGCCGTCAATGCGTTCTTCGCAGCCTCGGAAGTGGCGCTGCTCTCGGTTCGCGATTCCCGCCTGCGCCATCTGGCGGAAAGCGGCAATGCGGGCGCCAAAACGGCGCTCGCCCTTCTGGCGCAGCCGGAAAAGCTGCTCTCGGTGACGCAGATCGGCGTCACGCTGGCGAGCCTCGGGCTCGGCTGGGCAGGCGAAGACACGCTCTACGCGCTGCTGATGTCTCTCCTTCACCCTGTTCTGACGCCCGCAACCGAATCTGTTCTGCACGCGGTCTGTTTCGTGATCGCGTTTGCCTTGATGACCTACGCACACGTCGTGATCGGTGAAGTGGTGCCGAAGAATCTGGCCATCGACAAGGCCGACCGCCTGGCGGTCATCGTGGCGCCGGCGCTGATGGTTTTCTATCGCGTCACGTCCGTCTTTGTCGCCGCCATCGAGGGCTCCGCAAGGGGACTCACACGCCTGCTCGGCGGAAAGACCAGTCACCGCAGCGGCGGCCATTCCGCTGAGGAACTCAAACTCATCGTCAGTTCCAGCCGGTTTGCCGGGCACCTCCCGAAGCTGCAGGAGGACATGATTCACCGCGTGCTCGATCTCGACGATTTATCCGTGCGCGAGATCATGACGCCGCGCCGCGAGGTCGTTTCCGTGCCGGCCGGCGCTTCGCTTGATGAAGTGCTCCAGACCATGGTGGAAAGCCAGCACTCGCGGCTTCCGGTCTGGGCCGGGAAGCCGGAACAGATGATCGGCGCCGTGTTTTTCAAAGACATGCTGCGGCTCTGGCAGGATCGGCGCACGACCGTGCGTTCCGGCCGGCCGGCAACGCCATTTCACCTCGCTCGCCTGATGCGGAAGCCCCTCATCGTGCCCGAGACCAAGCCCCTGATGCAGATGCTCGAGGAGTTTCGCGAGCGCCATTCGCACATGGCGCTGGTGGTGGACGAATTCGGCACTGTAACCGGCCTGCTAACGGTGGAAGACGTGCTTGAACAGATCGTCGGTGAGATCGAAGACGAGTTCGACGAGACCCTCCCCCCGCCGCAGGTGGAAGCCGACATTGTGGATCTCGACGGCGCCACCAGCATTCTCGATCTGGCCTCCATTTACGCCGTCGAGTTGCCCACCAATGCGGGTTTCGAGACCATAGCCGGTTACATGCTCTTCAAGCTGGGACACATCCCGCGCGCGGGCGAATCGGTGGAATTCGACAGGCGGCGGTTCACCGTAACCTCGATGGAGCGGAACCGGATTGCGACCGTTCGTATGGAAAAGCTGGCCGGAGGGCCCCCACCGGCCGCGCCGGACGGCCGCGAAGGAATGCCTCGGAGCGTTCTGGCGGGAAAAGATGCTCGGGGTTGACATCCGGGCCGCGCGCCATACATGGACCGCGGCTCTCGTTCTGCTTCTGTTCGGGGTCGTGTATCTGATCCGCGAAGTTCTGCTCATCTTCATCATCGCCCTGCTTCTTGCCTATCTGCTCTACCCGCTCATGGATCTGATCGATCGTCACATGACGGCGAAGACACGCACGCCGGCTCTCGCGGTTACTTTTGTACTCGTCATCGGCATTCTCACCGGATTCGGGATTTCCGTCGGTTCCGTGGTCGCCAACCAGGCCTCGAATCTTGCGGCCCAGGCGCCCGCATTCCTGCAGCGCCTCCAGGAGACACCCCAGCCGCCCCCCGGCGGTCGCGAGTCGATCAAGGAGCAGGCGATCGCGTTCCTGCAGTCACAGTTCCGCCAGCACTATGGGGATGTCGCCAGCGTGCTTCCGAAGATCGGCCTGCATGTTCTTTCGGCCTCCCGGAACCTGGTCTATCTGGTCCTGGTTCCGATCCTCAGTTTTCTGATTCTGCGGGACGGCAGAAAAATCCGCGACGGATTTCTCGAGATGCTGGACAAGGGCCAGCAGCCTGCCCGGGACACACTCGCCGACATTCACGAACTCCTGCTGCTCTACATGCGCGCGCTTCTTTTCCTCTGCTGCGCGACGTTTGTATCCTTCAGCATTGTGCTGAGCGCCATGGAAGTGCCGTTCGCCATGCTGCTGGCCTCGATCGCTTTCCCGCTCGAATTCATTCCTCTCGTCGGCCCGCTCTCGGCGGCGGCGATCATCATCGCGGTCAGCATCGTCAGCGGCTACGCCCATGTTGTGTGGGTAGTGATTTTCCTGGGCGTATATCGCCTGTTTCAGGACTATGTACTCTCGCCGCACCTCATGAGCCAGGGGGTGGAGCTGCATCCGCTGATGATTATTTTCGGCGTGCTCGCCGGGGGTGAGATCGGGGGCGTGGCGGGGATATTCCTGAGCGTGCCGGTCCTGGCGCTGATTCGTCTCTTTTATCACCGGCTGAAAAAGGCTCAGGCCGCGAGGCATTTGCAGCCGGTCGCCTGACCGGCCGGCGACACCCGCGAGCGGGATCGCGGCTGCAAAACTCACGCATGGATCCCCGTACGTCCGCAACTTGCCTCGGCTCGCTGTGTTCGTAAGAATGTGACGCAAATGACGCCGGATCGGAAGATCCTGCACGCGCTCAACCGGCTCGCATTCGGACCCCGCGCGGGCGACATCGAAGCGGTTCGCCAGACGGGCCTGGACCGGTGGATCGAAAGCCAGCTCAATCCACAGAGCATTCCGGAAGACACGCTGCTCGTGACAAAGCTGGAGCCGCTGGACACTTTGCGCATGAGTTCGGCCGGCCTTGTACAAAAATATCCCTCGCCGCAGATGGTGCGCGCGATGGCCGCCGGACGGATGCCCTTTCCCTCCGACCCCGAAGCGCAGTATATGGCTCGCAGGCTCGCCGACAGATTCCGGAATAAACAAGGAATCGACCAGAAAGGACCGGCCAACACTCCCGCCCGGCTCGAAACCCTTCGCGGCGGCTGGGGGCTGGAGGAAGAACAGAAACGGCTGCTCGAAACCGGCACGCCGGCAGAGCAGGTGAAGCTTCTCGAATCCCTGCCGGAGGCAACGCAACTGGACATTCTCGGTGCTCTGCCGAACGGCAGACGCCAGCGCCTCTACGCTTCGGCTCCGGCCGATCTGCGACGGAAGATCCGCATCTCCGCGGGCCCGGTGCAGGCCGTCAATCAGGACCTGATGGAGGGCAAGCTTCTGCGCGCGGTCTACGGCAGCCGGCAGCTCGAAGAAGTCCTCACAGACTTCTGGTACAACCACTTCAACGTCTTCCTTGACAAGGGCGCCGATCGTTACATGGTCACGAGCTATGAGCGGGACGTGATCCGTCCGCACGTACTCGGGTCCTTCGAAGACCTTCTCCTCGCGACCGCCCGGAGCCCGGCCATGCTGTTCTATCTGGATAACTGGCAATCGGTCGGGCAGGGACCGCGCTCAGGCCCGCGCCGCGGCCCCCGCGCCAATGCGCGCCGCCGGCGGGGTCTCAACGAAAACTACGGCCGCGAGCTGATGGAACTGCATACGCTGGGCGTCGATGGCGGGTACACACAAAAAGACGTCACGGAAGTGGCGCGATGCTTCACCGGCTGGACCATCCGCGAGCCGCAGCGGGGCGGCGGCTTCGAATTCAACGAAAGGCTGCACGACAGCGGCGAAAAGCACGTTCTCGGCGTGAAAATTCCGGCGGGCGGCGGCCTGGAAGACGGCCTGCGTGTCATCAGCATTCTGGCCCATTCCCCGGCGACCGCCCGTCATATTTCCCGAAGTCTCGCGATGCGCTTTGTCGCTGACGACCCGCCGGATGCGCTGGTGCAGGGAATGGCGAAGCGCTTCCTCGAAACCGACGGCGACCTGCGGGAAGTGATGCGGGCCATGATTGCTTCCGGCGAGTTCTGGAACCCGGCGAATTTCCGTTCCAAAATGAAGTCGCCGCTCGAGATGGTAGCGAGCGCGGTGCGCGCCGTGGACGGCGATATCGATTTCGCAACCAGTCTCGCCGGCCTCATGAACCAGATGGGTGAGCCGCTTTACCGCAAGCTCGAACCGACCGGCTATTCGAACCGGAGCACCGACTGGATGAACTCGGCATCCCTGCTGGTGCGCATGAATTTCGCGATCGCGCTGGCGCAAAACAAGGTTCCGGGCATCCATGTCGACACGGCTCAATTCACCAGCAGCCCCGCGCAGATCGAACGCCGGATCCTGTTCACCGAGCCGGCGCCGGGCACGCGAAGCGCTGTGGAGGCCGCCTCGAACGGATCGCCCGAAGGACCGCTCGTGGCCGGACTGACGCTTGGTTCCCCCGATTTCCAACGAAGGTAGACCAATGGCTCTCTCACGCAGAATTTTTCTTCGCAATTCGGCGATCGCCATGGCGGGTGTGGGCTCCGCGCCCCTGTGGCTCGAGCGCGCGGCCTTCGCCGGCGAGGAGCGCGGCTCCCGGCGGAAGGTGCTCGTCGCCATCTTCCAGCGGGGCGCCGCCGACGGCCTCAACATCGTCGTGCCGCACGGTGAGTCGCACTATTACGCGCTGCGCCCCACCATCTCGATCCCGCGCCCCTCCTCCGGCACGGCGCCGGAAGATTCCGTTATCGATCTGGATGGCTTCTTCGGCCTCCATCCCTCGCTCGGGCCGCTGGAGCCGCTTTGGCGTCAGCAGCGGCTGGCGATCGTTCACGCCGCCGGATCGCCCGATCCGACGCGCTCGCATTTCGACGCGCAGGACTACATGGAGTCCGGCACGCCCGGCGCAAAGGCGACCAGCGACGGATGGCTGAACCGGGCGCTGGAGTCCGAGGCCCGGCAGGCGAAAACCCGGGACATGTCGCCCATTCGCGCCGTCAGTCTCGGGCCGTCTCTGCCTCGCGCGCTCCGCGGCCCGCAGAGCGCCATTGCCGTGGACAACCTGAACAATTTCAAAGTGCGGGACCAGGCGGCGTCGGAGATCCTGCAATCGATGTACGCCCGCACGAGCGACCCCATCCTCAGCGGCACTGCGCACGAGACTTTCGAAGCGGTCGCCGTCCTGCAGTTGATCGAGAAAATGCCTTACGAACCGGCAGCGGGGGCGAACTATCCGCGCGGCCGCTTCGGTGACAGCATGCGGCAGATTGCGCGGCTCATCAAGGCGGATGTCGGGCTTGAAGTGGCCTTCGCCGACGTCGGAGGCTGGGACCATCATGTCAATGAAGTGGGTCCCAGAGCTTCGGCCGGACAACTGGCGAACGTTCTCTCCGAATTCGGAAGCGCTCTGGCCGCCTTCTGCCAGGATCTCGGTGACCGCATGGAAGACGTTGTGCTCGTCACCATGTCCGAATTCGGCCGCACGGCCAAAGAAAACGGCAACCGCGGCACCGATCACGGCCACGCCAACGTGATGTTCGTGATGGGGGGGCCCGTGCGGGGCGGCAAGGTGTACGGCAAGTGGCCCGGTCTGGCGCCCGGGAAGCTCCACGAAGGCCGCGATCTGGCCCTGACCACCGATTTCCGCGATGTGCTGAGCGAGGCCGTGTGGTCGCACCTTGGCAACCGTTCCATTGCCGCGGTCTTTCCGAATTACGACGCTAACCCCTCGAAGTTCCCCGGCTTCCTCAGAGCCTGACGAAAGAGGCCTATTTCGCGGCGGCCGGCGCGGGAGCCGGAGTGGCCGGCGGGGTTTCCGGTTTGCCCGGGAACCGGAAGCGCCGCTTGCCCGACTTCTCTTCCCCGCCTGCCGGCTGCCCCAAAGCCCGCCCGATCGCTTCCAGCGCGACCGGCGACATCACACGATAGCCTTTTGAATTCGGATGCAGCCCGTCGTCGGAAAGATCGGCCTGCATCTGGCCGGCGGAATCGACCATGGCCGAGTAGTAGTCCAGGTAGACAAACCCCTGGCTCTGGCAATATTCCTGCAGCCAGCGGTTGATGGCCTGAATGGTTGCCGGCGGCCGGTTCACGGTCATCTGATAAGCCGGGTCGGCGTCCTTGTGATAATCGCTCACCGGCAGAATCGACGCAAAGACCGGCCGGATCCCGTGAACCCTCGCCAGATCGCCCATTGTCGCGAGATTATTCTCAATCTGACCGGCCGAAATTCCGGAGGCGATGTCGTTCGTTCCCCCGAGAAACACCACAGCTTTCGGGTTGAGCGGCGTAACGTCCTGGCGGAAGCGTGCCAGCATCTGGATTGTCGTCTGGCCGCTGATCCCGCGGTTGATGAAATCCCGCCCGGTGAAGTATTCGTTGAGCCGCCACCCGTCGGTGATGGAGTCGCCGAGAAACACCACACGCGGCAGTTTTGCGGGCGGCAGCACCTTCGAATCGGCATCGGCATAGCGCTTCAGGTTGTTCGGGTCGGCATCGCGCTTCTGCGCGACCTGGTTCTGATTCTGCAGGATCGCCTCGAAGTGGCGTTCGAAGCGTCCCAGACTGTCGCGCAGCTCCGCGTATTGGCGGTCGGCCTCTGCCGGAAACGAATCGGGCCGCGGAATCGAATCGGCGAGCGCGAGATACGCTTTCACCTGATTGATGAACCGGTACGTCAGCGCTGCGTTCAACGGCTTGCGCTGCATCTCCGCGAGCGTCTGCTCCGCGTTCTGTTTCACCGGCTGGCTGGCGGGCGTCAGGCCGGGCACGGCGACTGCCGTCGATTCCATCAGTTGCAGCATCCGCGTGGCAAGCTGCCCCGCCTCCTTCTGCCCCAGCAGACCCGGCGCCTGGCCCGCGGCTGTCTGGGCCCGGAGACCGGGGACGAGCGCCGCGGCCAGCAAAAGCAGGAGCATGCCTCTCATAGCTTCTCTTCCTTCTGCAGCTTGAATGTGATGGTGCCGATCGCGAATTGCAGATGAACGCGCAGTTGCACGGGCAGGCGCTCGTTATCGTCCGTCAGCCAGATATGCAGGCGGCCGGAGCGCTTGTAGAGCACATTGTCGAACAGGAAAACCTCGTAGCGGATGGTTTTGCGCATTCCCATCGGCGTGTTCAGATTTTCTCTTCGCTGAGACTCGATCTTCACCTGAGCGAACTTCTTGCCGTCGCTGACCGGAATCTGCACCGTCTTGCCGGGCTCGAGCCGGAGTGTGCGCAGCACCAGCAATCCCCCCAGAACATCGTGAACGCACGGCGGAACATCCACGTCGTGCATCGCCGTCGAATTCTTGTTGAGGTCTTTTTCGACGGAGGTAGCCTTGTGCGCCTGAACGTCATAGGTGACGCGGGTCTCCTTGTTCCGGCTGCCTTCGTGGGCGGCGAGAAAAGAGTTCTCGGCGCACAGATTCGGGTTGAGCGACGACGTATAATCGTCTTCCACGCGGAAGAGGCGCGAGACCAGACCGGTGGATTCCAGATGCAGCCGCAGTTCGTTGACGGCAGCGCCCGCGTGCGCCATCGGAGTCCATGTCAGTTTGGCCGAACCTGCCGGTATCAATCTCCACTCGATCTGATACGTCAGAATCTCGTGGCCGGGTACGTTCTCGGCTGGAATCAACAGGGCCGGGGGTGAAACCGCGGACGGGGACTCCTGTCCGGCCGCAAAGGGCCCGGCAACGGCGAGAATGGACAGAATGGCGGCGCGCCATCTCGATCCGGTCATGACGCCGTCAGTTTCTCACACCGCCTGCGACTCGCCAATGGATAAGGACGGGCATGGCGTTGCCGACCATACCCCGGAAAGGAGTTCGGCGCCTCGCGCGTCGCTGGACGCGGGCGGCCCGATGCTGTCGCTCCCGCGCTGGACAGCGCGGCTAAAAGGCTGATAACGAGAGTCTTTCACGCGACGTCCTGTATAATGGCGCTCTTCGTTTCATGAAGTTCGATTTCTATCCGCTGCGGTTCCGGTTCGCCGCGAAGGAGTCGCTCTATTTCCCGCCGGGTAAAGGTGGAAATATTCTGCGCGGAGGGATGGGAATGGCGTTCCGCCGCATGGCCTGCGGTCCGGATTGCAAAGGGCCGGACTCCTGCAACGTGGCCCGGTCCTGCCCGTACGCCCGAATTTTCGAGCCGGCTGCAGCCCGGGGAACTGCGACTGACGGCGGCTCGCCAGTCCCCTCGGGGCTTGCCGACTGGCCCCGCCCCTTTGTGTTCCGGGCCCGGCACCTCGACGGGCGCACCGTAAAGCCCGAAGAACTCTTCCATTTCGATCTGCACGTCCTCACGCCCGAACGCGAGCTTCCCGCGCGATTGATTCCGGCGTTCGAAGCACTGGCGCGTGAAGGTTTCGGACCGCGTGACGGCAAAGCCGAACTGCTGTGCGTGGACCGGTTATCGGCCGGCGGCATTCCGGAGGTGAGATTGTACGAGCAGTCCGGTCCGGAAATCGCCCGTAACGTGCCGCCCGTCTCGCTGGATCTCTCGCCGCGCGGTGGCGCGCCGGCCAGAATCCGGGTCGACTTTCTCTCTCCCACCGAACTGAAGCACGCACACCGGATTGCACCGCGCCCGGAGTTTCCCGTTCTCTTCGGCCGCATCCGGGATCGCATCAGCACGCTCAGAAGGCTCTACGGCGAGGGCCCGCTCGAATTGGACTACCCGGCGACGAACGCCCGTGCAGCCGCGGTCAGAATGACCAGTTGCCGCCTGAGACACCATACGGTAATGCGGCGCAGCAGCCGTACGGGCCAGACGCACTCGATCGGAGGTTTCGTCGGCTCGGCCGAAGATGAAGGGGAGCTGGGGGAATTTCTTCCCATTCTGGAAGCCGCCAGATGGACCGGCGTCGGCAGGCAGCCGGTCTGGGGAAACGGCGAAATCGCCGTCGTCACGCGATAATGGGAGCAAGCGCGCTCCGGGATCCCCCGCCGGCAAATCTCGATTGTCAAGAGACAGACGCCTATGCTCGCCAGTTTCGATCCTCTTGTAGCCGAATGGTTCGCGAACCGATTCGGGAATCCGACTGAACCCCAGCTCGCCGGCTGGCGCGAACTCCAGAGCGGCCGTGACGTCCTCATTTCCGCGCCCACCGGCTCCGGCAAAACGCTCGCGGCTTTCCTCATCTGTCTCGACGGACTCGTCCGCGCCGCTCGCGCCGCGACGCTCTCCGATGAAACGCAGGTGCTTTACGTCTCCCCGCTCAAGGCGCTGTCGAACGACGTCCGCCGCAATCTCGAGCGCCCTCTGGCCGAAATCGCCGCCCTCGCCGAGCTTCGCGGCGTGAAGCTCGCTCCGATTCGCACCGCTGTCCGCACCGGCGACACCTCGGCCGCCGACCGCCAGCGCATGCGCAACGAAGCCCCGCACATCCTGGTCACTACGCCCGAGTCCCTGTTCATCCTGCTGACCGCGGAAAAATCGCGCCAGATGCTTCGCACCGTCCGCACGGTGATCGTGGACGAAATCCATGCCATCGCGGACGACAAGCGCGGCTCTCACCTCGCGCTGACGCTCGCGCGGCTTCAGGCGATCACGCATCGCGTCCCACAGCGCATCGGTCTTTCGGCCACGGTCCGGCCCATCGAAGAGGTGGCGTCCTATCTCGCCCCCGGGGCCGCCATCGTCGACATCGGCCACCGGCGCGAAATGGACCTCGCGATCGAAATCACCAACGACGAGCTCGGCGCCGTCGCGACCAGCGAAATGTGGGAGGAAATCTACGATCGTCTGGCCGCCCACATCCTTCGCGAGCGCACCACTCTCGTCTTTGTCAATACGCGCCGGCTTTCCGAGCGCGTGGCCCATGCGCTTGCCGGGCGGCTCGGCCCGAACGCAGTTCTGCCGCATCACGGCAGCCTCTCGCGGGCTCTGCGGCACGACGCCGAAGCGCGCCTGAAAAACGGGGAGTTGCGCGCAGTGGTCGCCACCGCCTCGCTCGAACTCGGCATCGATATCGGAACCGTGGATCTTGCGATTCAAATCGGCTCGCCGCGCTCGATCGCGGTGGCGCTCCAGCGCATCGGGCGCTCCGGCCACTGGGTGGGCGCGAAGCCGCGCGGCATTCTCTTTCCGACCACGCGCGATGAGCTGATCGAGTGCGCCGCGGTGATTCACGCCATCCGTGCGGGCGATCTGGAGCAGATCGAAATTCCACAGAACGCCCTCGACATCCTCGCCCAGCAGATCGTGGCCGAAACGGCCTGTCAGCCGTGGGGAGAAGCGGAGCTCTACGATCTTTTTCGCAGCGCCTGGCCGTACCGGGATCTCGCGCTCAGCGATTACGAAGCCGTCATCGAAATGCTCTCCGAAGGCATCGCAACCTCGCGCGGCCGCAGCGGCGCGATGCTGCATCGCGATCGCGTGAACCACAGGCTGCGCGGCCGGCGCGGAGCCAGGCTCGCCGCCATTACCTCGGGCGGCGCGATACCGGACAACGCAGCCTATTCCGTGATCGTCGAGCCGGAAGGCAAAGCGGTCGGCACGGTGGATGAAGACTTCGCGGTCGAGAGCCTCACGGGCGACGTCTTCCTTCTCGGCACGCAGTCCTGGCGGGTGCGCCACGTCGGCCAGGGTAAGGTCCGCGTGGAGGACGCCCACGGCGCCAAGCCGTCCCTGCCGTTCTGGCTGGGCGAAGCCCCGGGCCGGTCGGCCGAGCTGTCGAACGCCGTCAGCGCCACACGAGAGGACCTGCGTTCGTCCGGTGCGCTCTCCGAACTGAGCGACGCCGCAGCTCGCCAGGCAATCGCTTACGTACAGTCGGGCGCCGCCTCGCTCGGCGCGCTGCCTTCGCGCGACACCGTAGTTGCCGAACGCTTCTTCGATGAATCCGGCGGCATGCAGTTGATCCTCCACGCGCCCTTCGGCTCGCGCATCAACCGCGCCTGGGGACTGGCGCTGCGCAAGCGCTTCTGCCGCACCTTCAACTTCGAGCTGCAGGCCGCGGCCACGGATAACGGCATTGTGATTTCGCTCAGCGAACAGCACGCATTCCCGCTCGAAAGCGTGTTCGAGTTCCTCCACTCCAGCACCGTCGAAGACGTGCTGCGCGAGGCGCTTCTCGCCGCTCCCATGTTCGGCGTGCGCTGGCGCTGGAACGCGAGCCGTGCGCTCACCATCCTGCGTTTTCGCGGCGGCAGAAAGGTGCCGCCCGCCATTCAGCGCATGCGCGCGGAAGATCTGCTCGCTTCCGTTTTTCCCGATCAGGTGGCCTGCGCCGAAAACCTCATCGGACCG
Source organism: uncultured Solibacteraceae bacterium (assembly GCA_964639095.1). GTDB lineage: Bacteria > Acidobacteriota > Terriglobia > Bryobacterales > Bryobacteraceae > BOG-234. The sequence goes on along the minus strand of CAZXCO010000738.1, from coordinate 1,844 downwards.
ATCCGGATTCCCGACCACCCGCTCGTGAACGAAACAATTTCCAACTGCCTTCATGAGGCGATGGATGTGGAGGGGTTGAAGCGCGTCCTCGCTGGTCTCGAAAGCGGCGCGGTCCGCCGCGTCGCGGTCGAGAACGCCATGCCCTCGGTCTTCTCGCACGAAATTCTGAACGCCAATCCCTACGCCTTTCTCGACGATGCGCCGCTTGAAGAGCGCCGCGCCCGCGCCGTTCAGTTGCGGAGCGCTTCGCGCGCCGAAGTCGCCAACGGCATTCTGGACGATGCGGCCATCGAGCAGGTCGCGGCCGAGGTCTGGCCCGATCCCCGCAATGCCGATGAACTCCATGACGCGCTGCTCACCTTCATCACCGGACCGGCCGTACCCGAATGGCGCGCGTGGCTGGATGAACTCGCGCACGCCGGCCGCGCCTTCACGATTCGCCGCGGCGCAAAGGAATTCTGGGTCGCGACCGAGCGGCGGGATGTTGTGGACGACACGCTCGCGACCGTCCGCGGGTGGATGGAGTGCCTCGGGCCCATCACGGCGTCGGGGCTTGCAGGCCATCTGCAGATCAAAGCAGGCGATGTCGGGATTGCGCTGGCGGCCCTCGAATCGGAGGGGCAGGTTTTCCAGGGGCGCTACAGGAATACGCACCGGGCTGCTTCGTCCGAGCCGGGCGAGATTGAGTGGTGCAACCGCCGGATTCTTGCCCGCATTCACCACCTCACCCTCGGGCGGCTTCGCCGGGAGATCGCTCCCGTTACAGCGGCTCAGTTCCATCGTTTCCTGGTGCGCTGGCAGCACGTTGCGCCGGAGACCCGACTCCACGGCGCGGATGGCGCTCTGCAGATCGTGCGCCAGTTGCAGGGCTTCGAGATTCCAGCCGCGGCCTGGGAGGAAAGCATCCTGAGCCGCCGAATCGCCGGGTATGAGCCCGAAAATCTTGACGATCTCTGCCTTTCGGGTGAAGTTGCGTGGGCGCGGCTTTCTCCACATCCGGCACTGCTCGATGCCGGCCGCCGGGTTCGCCCGACGCGGATCGCCCCCATCTCGTTCTTCGCCCGCGAGGACGCCGACTGGCTGATCGATCCTTCCTTCGGGCTGGTGGAAACCGTTGGCCTCTCGCACGCCGGCCGCGAGGTATTCGAAGTTCTTTCCGCGCGTGGCGCTTCGTTTTTTGCGGATCTGGTGCGCGAAACGCGCCGCCTGCCGAGCGAAGTCGAAGATGCGCTGTGGGAGCTCACTGCCGGCGGGCTCGTCACCGCCGATGGATTCGAGAACCTGCGCGCCCTGATCGATCCGAAGAGGCGCCGCGGGGAAGGCCGCGGGCACGCGCGGCGGCCGCGTCATGCGGCGGGGCGCTGGGCGCTGGTCACGCGGCCGGGCGCCGTTATCGCGCCGGACGATCGCGTGCGCCGCTTCGCCGGGCAGTTGCTCCTGCGATGGGGTGTTCTCTTCCGCGATCTTCTGGCGCGGGAGACCGTGGCGCCCCCGTGGCGCGATCTTCTTCCGGTGCTGCGGCGCATGGAAGCTCAGGGCGAAATACGCGGCGGCCGTTTCGTGGAGGGCTTCACGGGAGAGCAGTTCGCGCGCCCGGAGGCGATCGATCTCTTGCGGGCTGTGCGGCGCGCGACAGAAGAAGATCACGCCGTTCCGGAGATCGCGCCGGCCGATCCGCTGAATCTCGCCGGGATTATCCTGCCCGGAGCGCGCGTAAATGCGACGGCGGTAGTCGGGCCTTCAATTGCAAGAATGAATGAGAATTGATGATCAGATTTGTTGCGTTTTTCACGTTGACCTGCATGGCCTTCGCGCAGGCGCCGAAACAGACGGCGACCGCGATC
>CAZXCO010000737.1:0-1767 GCA_964639095.1 uncultured Solibacteraceae bacterium | reverse complement strand
ACGCGCAAGGGCTTCCATGTTCGGTCGGACATAGACCCAAGTTTACTTCAGTTCGCGAAATGATCGTAACCGAACACCTTCAGAATCTGCCCCTCCAGACGAATGGCGCCGGCCTCACGCCCGCGGACGAATGTTCCGATCCGGGTCAGCGGTAAACCGTCGAAATGCTCCGGTACCTTCGTGCCGGCGGGGACGGCGAACAGCAACTCGTATTCCTCCCCCCCGTGCAGCGCCTGCTCGAGGCTGGCGCCGGGAAACCGTGGCGGAGCCGTGATTTCCGCCTCGACGCCTGACGCGAGGCAAAGCCGCTCGAGGTCCAGCGAAAGGCCATCGCTCAGATCCATGGCCGCCGATGCACGCAACTTCTCGCGCAAAAACTGCCCCAGCGCGAGGCGCGGCTCCGGCCGTAAATGCCGCTGGAAAGCCTTGCCCTTGCTGGTTTGGAGTCCGAGGGCCGAGCCGCCGAGCACCCCCGAGACGTAAATCTCGTGGCCCGCGCGGGCGCCGTCGCGCCGCAACGCCGTGCCCCGCGGGACGGCGCCACAGACGGTGACGTCGCACGCCAGCCTGTCCCCGTGCGAGAGATCGCCGCCCGCCAGAACCGTTCCAGTTGAAGAGGCCAGGCGCAGGATGCCATCGAAGAACTGCTCCACCCACTTGTCCCCTGCCCATCCGGGGACGCAGAGCGAGACGAGGCAGAAGCGCGGCGAGCCCCCCATGGCCGCAATATCGCTCAGGCTGCGGACGAGAGCTTTTCTCCCCGCAACGGCTGCCTTGTGCGTTTCGCGCAGAAAATGGACACCCTCGATCAACATGTCGCAGGTGAACAACAGGTCGTCCGCCGAGCCGCGAGGACGATAAATAGCGCAGTCGTCGCCGATCCCCAGAATGACAGGTGAGCCGGGAGGTATCCGGACAGCCTTCCGGAGACGCTCCGTCAGAGTCCTTTCATTGCGCATAGGGGAGATGGGGCGGCGCCGGCCGGTTGTCCCTTCGTTTCATAAGCATCCGCAGGAAATAAACATAAAGTAAATGATGACCAGGCCACAAAGGGGTCCTTGTGCCGCGAATTTCATGCGCTTGAAACACGATTGCGAGAAAAAAGCAAGCCGAAGTCTAACATCCCGTAGCTCTTGATCTCCCGCAATTCCGTATGCGATACTGCGGACGCAGTACAACATGGTGTCCGGATTCGGCGGTCTACAGGAGGAAGCGAGCTGCGGTCTTCGCGGCTTTTTGTTTTTTGGGGCCCTGCTTTCCCAGCGTACGGCTGCTTTCGGGTACGTATCAGGAGAAGGTCTGTGAAAGAGAAAGGTACAGTTAAGTGGTTCAACGCTGCGAAGGGCTATGGCTTTATCCAGCGGTCAACCGGAGACGACGTGTTCGTCCATTTTTCAGCGATCCAGGCATCGGGATATCGCTCTCTCGATGAGGGATCGCAGGTGGAGTTTGAGGTAAAGCAGGGCCCCAAGGGGCTGCAGGCGGAGAACGTCGTCCGCGCCTGAAAACCCCCGATCACATTCTCACAATTCCATCAACGAGCCCCGGCCTCCGGGGCTCGTTCCATTTCCCGGCCTTTTTGCTCCCGCCCCTGATGCCCTTCCACCAGTAGTGGAGGCGGTCGAAGTAGAGATAAACCACCGGAGTCGTATAGAGGGTCAGCATCTGGCTGACAATGAGTCCGCCGATGATCGTGATCCCGAGAGGCCGGCGCAGTTCGGACCCGGTGCCGGTTCCGATCGCCAGCGGCAGCGCTCCGAGCATCGC
>CAZXCO010000736.1:0-1842 GCA_964639095.1 uncultured Solibacteraceae bacterium | reverse complement strand
ATGTTGCCGGAGAAAGGATCGGTCACGATCTGCCCGTTCGGGGCCGGCCGCGCCGTGGTGGGGTCGTAAATCGTGTTCTCCATGATGGGCCGGCCCAGCGGATCGCAGTTTGGGTTCGCGGCGGGGCAGAGATTCTTGCCGGTCAGCGCCGCGCCGAAGTTCCCGTCGCGATAGGCCTCAGTCGGAACCGTGATGGTCTGCGTATTGATGTGCTGGGTTTCGCGGAACTGCTCGAAATTGAAAAAGAAAAACGTCTTGTCGTGGCCGTCGTAGACTTTCGGAATCACCACGGGTCCGCCGATGGTGAAGCCGTAGTCGTTCCGCCGCGCGACGGTCTTCGCGTTGACCCACGGCGTGGCCGCGTTCAGGGCCTCATTTACAAAGTAATCGTAAGCGCTTCCATGGAGCTGGTTCGTGCCCGAACGCATGGTGTAGTTGAAGAAGCCGCCGCCGACCTGCCCGTACTCCGCGGCGAAGTTGCTGGTCTGGATCGTGACTTCCTGGATGGCGTCGACGCTCGGCTGTGTCTGCGCCTGCGTTGCCGGTACCTGCCCGTTGCTCGCGTCCTGCCCTTCCACGCGATAGGATGCCGTATTGCCCGGCGCGCCGTTGATGCGGATGTTGGAATTCGCCTGCACGAAAGTGCCGGGCAGCAGCGCGGCGACCTCGGTCGGGTTCCGAATTCCCGAACTCCCCGCAGCCGCCGCGCCGATGCCGAGAATCGGCAGCGCGTCCAGCGTGTCCACAGTGACGTTATGGCTCAGTTCGCCGCTTTCGGTTTTGAGCAGAGGAGCTTCGGCGTTGATGGTGACGGATTCCTGCGTCGAGCCCACCTCGAGAACGGCGTCGATCCGAAGCGTCTGGGCCACTTCCACCTTCAGACCGGCGCGCACGAATTTCTTGAAACCGGGCACAGAGACCGTGACTTCATAGCTGCCGGCGGGCAACTGGCTCAGGGTGTAATTGCCGGTGGAAGTGCTCGCAGCGTCATACGTGGCGCCCGTTTCCACGTTTTTTGCCTGCACCATGGCATTCGCGACGACGGCGCCCGCCGGATCGGAAATCGCGCCGGTGATCGTTCCGCGGTCGCCCTGAGGGAAAGCCGGAACCGCGCACAGAAAGAGAACCGCGAAAAGCAGAAATCCGCGCAGACAAAAAAATTGTTTTTTCATAAATATTCCGAATTCCCCCTGATTCCCGAACAATCCCGATCAAAACGATTGGTGGGGGTGATTCTATATCAAGCGCGCAGCGCGGTCAAATGTGCTGAAGCGTCCGGAAGACTTTTGGGGGAATTTCGCCGGAACGGTTGTCTACCGTTTCCCTGAGCACCACAAATACGCTCCGCGGAGCGTGGGCGCCACCGCGCGCACGTGGCACAGGAAGCGCTGCGCCAGGAAGGATGCCTCATAGCGGATCCGCTTCCAGGCCAGCGAGGCGCCGGCCCCGGCGGCCGGAACATGCGCGTCGCGGACGACGCGCGACCGGTGAGTGGGAAACAGACGGCGCGCGGCGATCCGGAGCCGGTTGCGGCGGCTGTGCACGAGAGACAGGTGCAGCCAGAGTTCGTTCTTGTTCGGCCTGTCGAGCGCGCGCAGAGGAGAGAACGCAAAAGCCGCGAACCAGCGCCGCACATTATGAGGCAACTGCCCGGCGGCCGTGTCCGCCTCGACGTGCAGGCGGCAGTGGAACCATTCGCGGGCCAGCCGGAACGCAATTCCTTCGGCGATCCGGCATTCCGGCACGGCGGTCTCACGCCACCGGGACCAGAACCGGTCGTCATCCGCCGAACGCTCCAGAAAGCAGGCGATCTCGTAGGCGTGACGGAGCCGCAGGTCCCCG
>CAZXCO010000735.1:0-5210 GCA_964639095.1 uncultured Solibacteraceae bacterium | reverse complement strand
CCGGGCGCGATCGGCAGCGCATTCGGGGCCGTGGCGCGGAACTCCTACGTCATCATTTCCACGTGTGCCATGGCCGTGTCGTTCTTCTCGTTCATGAAGCTCGTCTCGATCGCGCCCATGAGCTTTGCCGTGCCGATGTCGGCCGCGACCTTCATCCCTGAAACTCTTCTCGCAAGACTGCTGCTGAAAGAACAGGTGGACTGGCGCCGCTGGGCGGGAGTCGGCCTGATTCTGATCGGCGTATTCTTCATCTCGCAGTGAACATCGCCGGAGATGTGGCGGCCGTACTGGCCGGCTGTGGGGCGGTCTACAATCTGCTGGCCATCGCCGGGGCGCTCCGGTTCCTGCGCAAAAATCCGCCGGCAGGCTTCACGCCGCCCGTTTCGATTCTCAAACCCGTGCGCGGCCGCGACGCCCGCTTTTATGAAGCCATCCGGTCGCACGCCGCTCAGAAATATCCGGAATTCGAATTGATCTTCGGAACCGCGGACACGCGGGATCCTGCGCTGGAAGACATCGAGCGTTTGCGAAGGGAATTTCCGCAGGTGCCCATCAGGGTCGTGTTTACGGAAAACGACGCACCAAACGGCAAAGTCGGTTCCCTTGAAATCCTGGCGCGCGAAGCCCGGCACGATGTGCTGCTGGTGAATGACGGCGACATTCTGGTGGAACCGGATTATCTGAAGCGCGTCGCCGGCCTGCTGGCCGATCCGCAGACCGGGCTGGTAACGTGCCTCTATCGCGGGCGTGGCGCCTCGCTGCCGTCCCGGGCGGAGGCGCTCGGCATCGCAACGGAGTTTGCGCCGAGCGTGCTGGTGGCGCGTCTGGTTTCGGCGGGGGGCTTCGCACTGGGCTCGACGATGGCTTTTCGGAAGGCCGACCTCAAAGCGATCGGCGGGTTTGCCGCGATCCGCGAATATCTCGCCGACGACTATCAATTGGGCGCGCGCATTGCGGCGCTGGGAAAGCGTGTCGCGCTCGCGGATTTGGTGGTGGAAACCAACCTGGGAGCCGGTTCGTGGAAGTCCGTCTGGAAGCACCAGGTGCGCTGGTCGCGCACCATCCGCGTGTCGCGTCCCTCCGGTTACTTCGGCTATCTCGTGACGCAGGCGACGCTCTGGTGCGCGGTGGCCGCGGCCCTTGGATACTGGCGCGTCGCGTTGGCCGGGCTGGCGGTTCGTCTGCTGGCCGCGATGGCGGCGATGGCGGCTTTGCGGGACTTCCGGCCGGCGGGAGTTTTTCTGGTTCCTCTGCGCGATCTCTTTGGCGTTGCCGTCTGGGCCGCTGGCATAGTCGGACGTACGGTGGAGTGGCGCGGTATCCGTTTTTTTCTGCTCCCGGACGGACGAATCCGAAAAATGTGATCTTTTCTTCTTTTGAATTCCGCGTGCTGCTTTCCACAGGGAGGTGGTAATGGGGAACTGGCGAAAAGAAGCGAAGTACGTTGCGCTGACTGCGGTAGCCGCACTGGGATTTGTCTGCGGCACGGCCTGCACCGGAACGGTCGGAGTTGGATACCGCGCTTACGATCCTTATTATCGCGACTATCATGCATGGGGGCCCGACGAAACGATCTATTACAATCGCTGGCTCGATGAAACTCATCGTCCGCATCGCGATTACCGGCATTTGAAGAGACACGACCAGCGGGAATACTGGGAATGGCGTCACGGGCGGGATGACCACAGGCCGGGGCGGCGCTAGCGCCCGTTCATTGACATTCCGAATTCAGCGGCTGAGGCGGCCATCCCGCACTGCGTGATAGCGTGGGATCAGGTGCCCGAGGCGCCTCCGATCCGCGGGAAGGACCGAGTCCACTCTACAAGATATTTTTTCAGTCGATCGCGAACTTTCTTTCGGCCTGTTCATGCGGATATCAGGCAAGTACGAAAGGACGTTCGTCATGAAACGACAGCTACCTGCTTACCCCAACCTCATTCAACTCCGGAATCAGGCGAAAGATCTGCTCCGCAGCATTCGCGCCGGAAGTCCGGAGGCGCTTTCACGGCTTCGCGAACACCATCGCCGCTACCCGCTCCCTGATGCCGCTTCGCTCAGCGATGCGCAATTTGTGGTCGCGCGCGAGTATGGATTCGCAAGCTGGCCGAAACTCAAACATCACGTCGAAGGCCTCGAAGCGGTTGCGGACCGCGTGTCGAAGCTGCAGGCCGAATTCGCGGCCGGCGACGCGGCCGCAAAGCGGCGCCTGCTGGAACCGGCCCACACCCGCGAGCGCTTTCAGAACTATGACCCGGATGCCTCCTCGCTCTCCGAGCATGACGCCCGGCTTTTGATTGCCAATCAGGAGGGATACGCATTCTGGCAAAAATATGAAAGCTATCTCCATCTGGATCCCACGGTCCAGACCGTCATCGCGGCGGTGCGCGCCGGAGACCTGAAGAAACTGCGAGAAGTTTTGAATGCGGAGAGCGCCGCGGCGAATCCAGAGTGGGTGCCCGGCTTCACGCCATCAAAGCCGATTCCCAACGATTCGATTCCGCTTTTCTGCGTGTCCGAAGCGGTCTTTCGGGGAACGAACCCGCACGGCAACGAATATGAAATCGCGCGCGCGCTCATCGAGGCGGGCGCGGATATGACGATCGAGGGCGACATCGTCCTCGAGTCCGCCGTCAGCTTCAACGTGATCCGTGCGGCCGAAGCCATGCTCGATGCCGGCGCGCCGGTGGATGGCGTGGACAGTGATGGTGTCCCGATGGCTTACGCGCTGCAATTCGGCCACGCCGGGATGGCGGAACTGCTTGCGCGGCGCGGGGCGAAGCTCGATCTTCGCTTCGCCTCCGGTCTCGGCCGGCTCGATCTGATGAGAAGCTGGTTCCACGCCGATGGCTCTCTGAAACCCGGCGCCGGTGGCCTTGCCGATCCCTACGGGCAGGAGCGCAAGCAACTCGGGCAGTCCCCGTTCCGTTGTGAGCGGACGCGCGCCAACATCCTCAGCCAGTCGCGTTGGTTTGCCTGCGTGAATCGCCGGCGTGAAGCGGCGGTGTTGCTGCTCGATCGGGGAGCCGCTATCAACGCCCTTGTTACAGGACTCGACGTCGAGGCGGCTATTCTGCATCGCATCAGGAAGCCGGAAACCGTCCGTTTCCTGCTGGAACACGGCGCCGATACGAGAATCCGCGATCGCTCCTGGAACGCTACGCCGATCGCCTGGGCGTCATACCTCGGGCATGAAGACGTTGTGGATGTGCTCATCGAGCGCGCGGGAATTCACGATGCCGTCGTCTGCGATCGTGTCGAGCGGGTGCGCATGCTCCTTGAGCAGGACGGCAGCCTAGCGAACGCCCGCGACGACCTGGGCAGGACGCCGCTCGAGTGCGTGCACGACAGACTGAAGCGGAAGAAGGAGATTCTGGACCTTCTCGTGGCGCACGGCGCCAACCTCACTGCCAGAGACGCCGGCTGATCCGATCAGACGGCGACAATACTTTACTTTCGGCGGACATTTCTATTCCTCCAGCGGCCGCATTGCGCTGCATGATGGTGCTGGAGATGGATGGATGAGCAAGCGCATTTTCAAACTGACAATCGCCGGCGCCATTCTGGCGACCGGGCTTTCGGCGTTCGCGGATGCAGCGGTCTTTGTAAGAATCGGTCCGCCCCGTCCTCCCGTTGAAAGAGTGGTCCGGGCGCCCGGCCGCGGCTATGTCTGGGTTACCGGATATTACCGATGGACCGGACGCGCCTACGTCTGGACACCCGGCCGCTGGGTGCTCCCACCGCGGCCCGGCGCAGTCTGGGTAGCCCCGCGCTGGAACTACGTTCCTGCAAGACGCTCCTACGTCTTCGTCGAGGGATTCTGGCGCTAGGCCGGCGATCCGCGGCTGATTGCGGAACCATTGTTTTCAATGGGAAGATCGAAAAGGCCCGGGAGCCACACGATCCGATGAAAGCGGGTAGCCGCGCGATGATCCTGGTCATCGATGACGACAACGAGATGACCGACATGCTGTGTGAGTATCTGGCGCCGGAAGGCTTCGCCGTCGAAGTGTGTCATGACGGCGAAGCCGGATTGAAGCGGGCGCTTCGCGGCGACTGCCAGCTTGTGGTGCTCGATGTGATGCTGCCGCGGATCAACGGCTTCGAGGTGCTTCGGCGGCTGCGGGCGGCGTCGCCGGTTCCGGTCATGATGCTGACAGCGCGCGGCGACTCGGTCGACCGCGTGGTGGGTCTGCAGACCGGCGCCGACGATTACCTCCCGAAGCCCTTCGACCCGCAGGAACTCGTCGCGAGAGTGCAGGCGATTCTGCGCCGTACCGCGCCTGGTTCTGTCCGGTCCGAGGAGACCGGCGACGTGTTCGCACTGGCCGATATCGTTCTCGACAGCAAAGCCCGCACCGTTCGCCGCGGCGGATCCCTTGTCGAGTTGACGGCCGCGGAGTTCGATCTGCTGCGTACCTTTCTCAGATCCGCGGGCCGCGTCATCGGCCGCGAAGAACTGTTCCGCGAGGTTCTCGATCGCGAGTTCTCGGTCTTCGACCGCAGCATCGACAATCACGTGAGCAGTCTGAGAAAGAAGCTTGGGCCACAGCCCGGCGGGCGCGAACGGATCCGCGCCGTGCGTAATGCGGGGTATGTGTATCCGGTTCCCGAATCCCAGGCGCACGACGCATGAAGAGCCTCTTCCTGAGGATGTTCCTGTGGTTCTGCGCGGCGACCGCCGTTCTGCTCGCGATCATCGTCATGGGGTACGTGGTCACGAATCCGGATCAGGTTCCGTTTGCCTGGCCGCGGGTCGGACGCGGCGCAGTGGTTTCGGCCGGACACGTTGCGGTGGCGTCATGGGAGCGCGGCGGCAGGGCTGAACTGGCGCGCTACCTGGGCTCCCTGGCCCGGGATACCGGCCTTGAGGGAAATCTGTTCGACAGCTCCGGCCGCGAGTTGAGCGGACGTGATCCGGTCACCGAAATACCGCCGAACCTCTTTGGCTCGGCCGACGGGGAACTGCTCTTGCGTGTGCGCGGGCGCAAGGCCGGAATTCGCCTGCAGGGAGCAAGCGGGGCTGCCTACCTGTTCGTCGCCACCGTGCCGGCGCGAACAGGCGGCGGCTTCTGGTACCGGGCCTTTATCATTCTGTTTACGCTGATGGGGGCCCTGCTCTGTTACCTGCTGGCGCACCATGTCACCGCCCCCATCGTGCATCTGCGGAATCTGACCTCCAGATTCGCGCGCGGCGATCTCACCGCGCGTGT
>CAZXCO010000734.1:0-1609 GCA_964639095.1 uncultured Solibacteraceae bacterium | reverse complement strand
AAACCGAGCACATTGTGCAGCCCCCAGACGACCCGCTGCCATCCCGCGTTCCGGGGTATCGTCAGGCTTCGGCGCCATGCGCGAATTCCCGGCCACCAAACGACAATCCCGGTAAGCGTGAGAACGACGATCAGGACCGCGCCCAGGCCGTTCACCTTGCGCCCCGTGCGTCCGCCGAGAAGATCGTCGTGCAGCGCGAGAAGCTTCGAAACCATCCAGATTCCGAGCGGCACCGAGTCGCCCAGATCCGCTCCCGTATACGGATTGAACAGGCGATTCCTGCGGCCGCCGCTGCCCTCGAGGGAAATGCTGACGGCCTGATTGGGGTTCGGAGGCTCGCTGACGATGACGACCTGATAACCGGGCCAGGCGCGAATCGCCGCGGCCCTCAGTTGCGCCTCGGTTAAACGGGTTCCCGAAGGGAGCACGACGACCGGGTCGGGCGTCGCCGCGCGATAAAGCTCGTTGCGGTAGACAAGAATGCTGCCCGTGACGCTGATCAAAAATACGTACAGGCCGAGGCCGATCCCGCACCAGAGGTGAAGCTGAAAAATCGCCCGGCGCAGCCACAAGGTCCGGGGTTGCCGGATCCATCGCTGCCAGTACGTCATGCATTTCCTTCAGGAGACGCGGGACGCATCGGCGCGATGCCACGAAATGTCATGGAACAGAAGCTATCACGAACCCGGATGAATTTCCGGAATCGGCCGCTCTGTTCCGAAGAATGCCCCGTTATTTCACGTCGCGGCGCGCGATGAGGCCATCGACGGCGAATGGCCCGGAGCCGCCCATCACCAGCACTGCGATACAGGCGATATACAGCAGGATGACCTCATAGCCCGGCGGGCCGAAAGTCGCGCCCGTCGCGGTTACGCCCAGAATCTTGATCGAACTGAAGCCATAGCGGAGGTGAACCTTGAACATCGCCACCAGCAGGACCGCCACCATCGGCAGACTGACGAGTGCGACGAAAGCGCCCAGAAGCACCGCGAGACCGCCGAGGAGTTCGACGGCTATGGTGAGCCATGACATGAGATGCGGAAGGGGTACGCCCATCGCCTGAAGAATGGCGGCGAATGCGGCCGGGCCTTTGGAGAGTTTGGAGAATCCGTGTTGCATGAAGCCGAACCCGACAATCAGGCGCAGCGGAACGGGAGTCCAGCGCGCAAGCCGGAACCGGCCCGATGAGATCGGCGAAAAATCACTTCTTGTATTCATAATCGCGACTTCGAGACTTGATCTCAAACTGGTCGAACACACCCCGGGTTCGACAGACCACTGAGTGTTTGGATTCACCGCCCGCCGCCAGGATTCAGCGTGGGGACATCGGCCGCTCGATCGGAAATTCCGATTGCCTTTTGTTGTGATAAGCTCTGTGGCTTCTATGATCAGAGTTTTGATTCCGTTGTGTATCCTGGTCGTGCCGCTGGCCTTCGGCCAGCAGACGGACTGGTCATCCTACGGCGGCGATCCGGGCAGCACGCGCTACTCGACTCTCAAGCAGATCAATACCAGCAACGCGTCGAAACTCGTCGAGGCCTGGACTTTCGATGCGCGACCGGATCCTTCGGTGAAATCAACGAGGCTGAACGAGACGACGCCGCTGGTC
>CAZXCO010000733.1:0-5490 GCA_964639095.1 uncultured Solibacteraceae bacterium | reverse complement strand
CCTCCCGGTCTACGATTTGAAGCGCCGCCGCATCGGGCGCGTTCGCGACGCCGCACTCGTCCCGCTGATTCATCCCGCACGTATTGACCGCTACCTGGTCGGAGCGGGGTCTTCCTGGCTTTCCGTCCGCTACGACCAGATTGCCACCATCTCGCTCGACGGTATTCAGCTCAGCAACGAAAAACTGTACCCCTATCATTCGGACGAGTACATGCTGCGCATCCAGCGCGACCTGCTCGACCAGCAGATTATCGATGTGAACGGCCGGAAGGTGGTGCGGGTCACCGACGTCAGCCTCGAAATCATGCGCACAGACCGGGAATCGCTCATGATCCTCGAAGTGGATGTCGGGATCCGCAGCATCCTGCGGCGGCTGCTCCAGGGGATCGTGCCGCCGCGCTGGATCCGGCGTCTGCAGCGGCCCATCTCTCCCAACTCCATCCGGTGGGAGTTCTGTAACATTGTGGAAGCCGACCCGCTCCGGCGCCTGCGGCTGAATATTTCGAACGACAAGCTCGAACGGCTGCACCCGGCCGACCTCGCGGACATCGTGGAAGAACTTGGCCCCGCCGAGCGCGAAGCCATTTTCGAGACCATGGACAGCGAGGTGGCGGCGGAGGCCCTGTCGGAGATCGATCCCCGGATGCAGGCCAGCATTCTCGAATCCCTGGAACCCGAGGTGGCGGCGGACATTGTCGAGGAGATGTCGCCGGACGAGGCGGCTCACGCGCTCTCCGAACTCGAAGAGGAGAAAACCGCCGAAATTCTCGATGAGATGGAAACCGAGCCGCTCTCCGACGTGAAGGAACTGCTCGAGTACGAAGAGGGCACGGCGGGCGGCATGATGAACACGGAAGCCATCGTTCTGCCCGAAGATGCGACCCTGGCCGAGGCCATGCTGAATCTGCGCGAGCATGAGGGCCTGCTCGAAAATACGCATGTCCTTTTTCTCTCCAACGCCGCGGGCCAGATCACCGCGGCGGTGCCTCTGGCGCGCCTTTTCCTCGCCGACGGCTCCACTCACCTGCGGGAACTGGCCACGGACCCGCTGATCTCGACCAAAGCGGACGAAAAGCAGAACCGGGTCACCGAGCTTTTCGACAAGTACAATCTTCTGGCGCTGCCGGTGCTGGACGACGACGGATCGCTGGCAGGGGTCATCACGGCAGACGACGTTATTTCCGTTCTGAGGCACCGCTAGTGCGCCGCGCGACGCCGCAGGCTCCGGTGTGGAAATGAGGGAGCGCCTCGCCCGGCTCCGCAAACACCTCCTGATCTTCCTGGCGGTGCTGGGGCCAGGGTTCATCACGGCCGTTGTCGATAACGACTCCGGCGGCATCTATACCTATTCCCAGGCGGGCGCCCGATGGCTTTATCTGCCGCTCTGGACCCTGCTCCCCATCACCGTCGCACTGATCGTGACGCAGGAAATGTGCTCGCGCATGGGCGCCGTCACGGGAAAGGGTCTGTCGGACCTGATCCGGGAGGAGTTCGGGCTGCGCGTGACCTTCTTCATCATGATTCTGCTGGTGTTTCTGAACCTCACGAACATCATGGCGGAATTTGCGGGCGTGGCGACCTCGCTCGATCTTTTCGGCGTCGGAAAATTCATTTCCGTGCCCGCTTCGGCGGTGCTCGTCTGGTTTGTGGCTGTGAAAGGAAATTACCGGAGCGTCGAGAAAATTTTCCTCTTCGCCTGTGTGATTTATGTGGCGTATGTCATCGCCGGCATTCTGGTGAAGCCCGACTGGAAGGAAGCGCTGATCTACAGTGTGCGGCCGAAGTTGATGCTCGACAGCGGCTATATCGCGATGCTCATCGCCATGGTTGGAACCACGATCGCTCCGTGGATGCAGTTTTATCTGCAGGCGGCAGTCGTCGAAAAAGGGATCACGGCCAAGGAGTACCGGGAATCGCGCGTGGAGGTGGTGGTCGGCTGCATCATGACGGCGGTCGTCGCGTTCTTCATCATCGTCGCCTGCGCCGGCGCATACCGCGACCATCCCACGGATATTCAAAGCGCGCAGGAAGCGGCTCTGGCGCTGAAGCCCTTCGGCGAATACACTTTCATTCTGTTCAGCGCGGGACTTCTGAACGCCTCGATTTTCGCCGCGTGCATCCTGCCGCTTTCGACGGCCTATTCGGTCTGCGAGGGGCTGGGCTTCGAATCGGGCGTGAACCGCCGCTGGCGCGAAGCGCCGGTCTTCTACTGGCTTTATACGCTGCTGATCGTTCTGGGCGCGGGAATCGTGCTCTTCCCGCGCTTCTCGATGGTCCGGATGATTCTGCTGTCGCAGTTGCTGAACGGCATGCTGCTGCCGGTCATCCTGATCTTCATGCTGGTGCTGATCAACAGACCGAGCCTGATGAAAGAATGGATCAATCCGCCGGCCTACAATCTCGTGGCGTGGACTACGGTCGCCGTCGTGATCGGAATGACGCTGGCGCTTACCGGAATAACAATCCGGCCTCCGAAATAACCAGACCGGGCACGAAAAAAGGGTACAGAAAAAACGCGATGATGGACGAACAGGAATTCCGGAAAAGATCCGATGAGGCGCTGTCCTCGCTGCAGCAGGCGCTGGAGCGCGCATCCGACCGGCACGATTTCGAAGTCGACCGGAACGAAGGGGCTCTCATCATTGAATTCGACGATCCACCGGCGAAATTCGTCGTGAGTCCGAATGCGCCTGTAAGGCAGATCTGGGTTTCCGCGCGGGTGCAAAGCTTCAAGCTCGACTGGAACGAGGAGTCGGCGGAATTCATGCTGCCCGACGGCCGGTCGCTGCGCCGTTTGATCGCCGATGCGGTTGGCGAGCAGATTGGCGAACGGATTTCGCTGTAGCGGGCGATGGAATGAGATCCTGTTTCGCCATTCCGCGTCGCCTTTCGCGACGAAACCCGTGAAACATGGGATAATTTCGGACATTATGCCGTTGAAATTCCGCTGGTGGACGTGTCTTTTTTCGCTTCTGCCGCTGATTCCCGCAAACGCCGGCGCAACCAGTGTTCCGAGGCTGACTTTCGAAGAGCTGATCGATCATTCGGAACTCGTTGTCGCCGGTCAGATCACACGCTCCTGGTCGGACTGGGACAGCGAGCACAAATTCATCTGGACGCACTACGAACTGAGCGTCGCGAACGTGGAAAAGGGAACGCCGCAATCGCTCCTGGTCATCAGCGAGCCGGGCGGCGTCGCGGGCAGCCGCGGCATGACCATCGCGGGCGCGGTGCAATACCGCCCGGGAGAGCGGGTCGCCGTATTTCTGCAGCGCATGCCCAACGGCTATCTGAGAACTACCGGATGGTCGCAGGGCAAATACGTTGTCAGCCGCGACGGGCGTCTGCACGGGCAGGCGCGCCTCGGCGGGCTGGAAATCGTCCCGACGAACCGGCCGCCCGCCACCGCAGGGAGAACCGCGACGCCTCTGACATCGCTTGAAGGCGTCAGTCTGAGCGAACTTCAGACGAGGGTTGCGGCTCACGTTGCGGCGCAAGGCCGGACGAATCCCGGCCGGACGAATCCCGGAAGGAGCGACGCAAAATGATCCGACGGACCGCGCTGATCCTCACTCTGTTATCCCCGTTGTCATTCGGTTACGTTCCACTGACAACCAGTGATGGGACGCCTCTCAGAAGGAACGACAATGCCGGCATTCAGTTTCTGGTGAGCGACAAGATCGCGCCCGGCCTGCACAGCAGCGCGTCGGGCTCGGATGTCACGGTCTTTCCGGCGGGCAGCGACCCGGTGGGAGCGATCGGAAATGCGCTCGCCACATGGAATGCTGTCAGCGCCGCAAGCGTCAATTTCCGGCCTCTCGAGACGACCTCCGCGGGCTATAACCCGAACGACAATCAAATGGTCGTTGTTGTGGCCGCGACGGCGAACGAGGTGAGCGCGGTTGGCGGTGCGCTGGCCGTGACCGAGACCGCGTGGACGGTTGGCACGAATATCATCAGCGATTCCGATATTATTCTGAATCCTGCAAAGTCGTTTTCGACCGACGGATCGACGGCGGTGGATCTTCAGGCGGTAATGACCCACGAATTGGGTCATTCTCTGGGGGCCAATCATACGGGCCTTCTGAGCGCCACCATGTTCCAGTTCAATACGATCGGTGAACGGGTCCTGAGTACCGACGATCTGGCTTTCGTCGAATCGACCTATCCCTCCACGACCACGCCACAGCCTTTTGGAACGCTGAATGGCCGCATTACCGCGGCGGACGGTTCGGCCGTTCCGTTCGCGCTTGTCACGATTATCGATACGTCCGGCGGCACGACTTTGTGCGCACTTGCCGCGGCCGACGGCTCGTTCGCGGTCAAAACGCCTCCCGGTATTTATCAGTTGTATGCCGAGCCTTTGAATGAAACCGTGCCCGTCAACGTTTACCTGACGCAGGAACAGCTTGCGGAGGCCGGTAATTTTCAACCCACGTGGTTCCGGGGCACGATCAGCGTGCTCGCGGAGGCCACGGCAACCGCCAATATCACGGTGACGGGTGGGCCGTCTCCGTTCGCCGTTCCGTACATCGGAGTTGGCGGCGCAGGCAAGAGCGGCGATATCGCAACGCTCACGCAGATCCTCGGACCGACCGAGATCCCTTCCGGTCAATCGGTCGATCTCGCGATCGTGGGCGCCGGATACGACAAGAACCTGACGGATGCCGATTTTCGCATATACGGCCAGGGCATCTGGGTGCATCCCGGTTCCGTGCGGGTGGATCCGAATGCTTCGGTGAATTTCGGCTCCGGACCTCTTCCCATCGTCCGCATCACTCTGGACATTGCCGCGCGCCAGCAGAATGGCATGGCCAGCATCTTCATCAGCAAAGCCGGCAGCACATTGTCATTGTCGGGGCTGCTGACGCTCACGCCGCCGGCGCAGGGTCCGGTGAACACGCCCCCCGTTCCCACGACGACGCTGCAGGGCGTTGTCAACGCCGCCAGCCAGCTTGGAAACGGAACGGTCTCTCCCGGCGAAATCGCCACGGTATACGGCAATAATCTGGCGCCTTCCGGCGGTCCGTATTTCGGCGGTTTTGAGAATGCCGGGTTCGATGGCGCGGGCGTGCTTTCCGGAAGTTTCGCGGACGTGACGGTGACCTTCGACGGTGTGCCGGCGCCGCTGTTTTTCGTCTCCAGCGGCCAGATCAACCTTCAGGTGCCGTTCGAAGTTGCGGGCAAAGCAACGACGCAGATGGTCGTGAACTATCTGGGAAGCCCGTCGCCTCCAATCGCCGTTCCGGTCCTGTCCATCGAACCGGCCCTGTTCACCTATCCGATTCCCACGGCCGCTTACACCGGGAACCAGGACGCCACGGCGAATACGGCGGCGAATCCGGCAGCCAGGGGCTCTTACATCACGGTGTACGGAACGGGCCTCGGGCTTCCGTCCTATCCGGTCGAGACCGGTGTGGGCGCGGCTCCGACGTCGCTGAGCTCGGGCGGATTCACCTGCACGTTCGGCGGTATTCCCACGACGGTGCT
>CAZXCO010000732.1:0-7987 GCA_964639095.1 uncultured Solibacteraceae bacterium | reverse complement strand
CACCGATGGAGCCTCCGGCCGCTGTGGCCGAATTCAAGAACGGCAAAGTAGAAGTCTGGACCGCAACCCAGAATCCACAGGCCGAGCAGGACACGTTCGCGCAGGTACTCGGCATCAAGGCGGAGGATGTAGCCTGCCACGTCACGCTGCTGGGAGGCGCGTTCGGGCGCAAATCCAAGCCCGATTACGCCGCCGAGGCCGCCGTGCTGTCGAAGAAGGTGGGCAAGCCCGTGAAGGTTGTCTGGAGCCGCGAAGACGACGTGAAGTTCGATTATTACCATTCGGTCGCCGCGCTCTACCTCAAAGCCGCGCTTGACGCGAAGGGCAGGCCGGCCGCCTGGCTGCAGCGCAGCGTGTTTCCGCCGATTTTTTCGACCTTCGATTCGAAGACGGTCTACGGTGATCTCGAAATGGGTCTCGGATGGAACGATCTTCCATTCGATATTCCGAATCACCGCGCGGAAAACGGACCGGCAACCGCTCACGTCCGTATCGGCTGGATGCGAAGCGTGGCGAATGTGTATCACGCCTTCGCGGTGCAGTCGTTCCTCGATGAACTCGCGGCGGCTGCGAACCGGGATCGCGTGGAATACTATCTCGACGTTCTGGGTCCCGCCCGCATCGTGGACCTCGGCAAGAGCGCAGGCGATACGGCGGCGAAGTACCCACTGGATACGGCGCGGCTTCGGCGTGTGCTCGAAACGGTAGCGGATAAATCCGGCTGGGCTTCAAAGAAGTCGACTCCGGGCCATGGCTACGGCCTTGCAGTGCACCGCAGCTTCCTGACTTACGTGGCGGCTGTGGTGGAGGTGAAGGTCGATCCACAGGGCAAGGTCACCATTCCGAGGGTGGATATCGCGCTCGATACGGGCAAGGTGATTCATCCGGAGCGTGTTCGCGCCCAGTTCGAAGGCGCCGCCGTGTTCGGCACGAGTATCGCCATGATGGGCGAGATCACCGCGAAGGATGGGCGCATCCAGCAATCCAATTTCAACGACTACCCGGTGGCGCGCATGCCCGAAGCCCCTTATGAGACGCATGTCCATATCGTGCAGTCGGATGCGCCGCCCGCGGGCGTCGGCGAACCCGGCGTTCCGGTAATGGCGCCGGCGATCTGCAACGCCATTTTCGCGGCCACGGGAAAGCGGATCCGGGAATTACCGATCCGCAAACAAAAGCTGGTGTGAGACGAAGGGCGGACGCGACCGGCAGCGTGTTAAGGTAGTTTCCCATGGCCTTGCAAATGTCGGCGCTTACGCCCTATGAACCCCAACTGCGCTCGCTCGCGCGCATCGTGATCGGTTTCACGTTCTCCCTACACGGCTGGCAGAAGTTCTTTGGAGCGTTCGGCGGACTGGGAGGCTTTCACCCGCCGTTGTCGTCGATGCTGGGGATGGCGGGGATCATTGAAACGATCGGGGGCGCCCTCATCATTCTTGGCTTGTTTACAAGGCCCGTCGCGTTCCTGCTGGCCGGCGAGATGGCAATCGGGTATTTCCGGACACACGCACCGCGTGGGTTGTGGCCCATCTCGAACGGGGGAGAGCTCGCAGTGTTCTACTGCTTTTTCTTTCTCTGGCTCAGTTCCGCCGGCCCCGGCCCCTGGAGTCTCGACCGCCTGCTGGGCCAGAAGAACGCGTAGCGCCAGAAGAACGCGTAGCCGCACCCGGCCCGAAGCGGGCGCGCCGTTATACCGAAGCCGCCTCGGCTAACGCCGCCGCGTTCGGGAGCGCTTCGATGTCGCGGCAAAGATCCATCACGCGCCTCGCCTGAGCGGAAGGCAGGATGCCCTCTGCCTGCCCGGCGAATTTGGCTTCCAGATCTTTGTCGCTCATCGGATTCGTCACGCTGCCAACGGCATGCTCGACGAATTTTTCGAGCCGGCGGCCGTCTTTGAGAAAGATCGTGATGCGCGCCTGATCCTCTTTGACGGCCGGGTCCGCTGCGGCCGCCACGCGATCGCGCAGCGCCACGATCACGGGATCGCGCACAGCCCTGTCCGAGAACTGCTGCTCGCCGGCCGCACCTTCCACGATCGCGACCGCCGCCGCATGATAAACGCTGAACTTGCCTTCCAGCCCGACATGTGGCGTCTTCTTGCCGGTCAACTCCAGCACCAGCGGATGAATCTTCAACTCGATCCGCTCGATCTGCTCCGCCTTGAGTCCATACTGGTTCCGCAGCTGAATGCAGCCGTCGATCGTGGGGTGAATGACGATGCCGCACGCGAACGGCTTGTAGGTATTCAGCGAAACCTGGTAGCTCTGGCCGAGGTTTTCGGTGATCTCGGCGAAATTCCGCTGCGGGCTCAGAACATTCGCCCAGCCGGACTTGGCCTCGATACCGTGATCGGAGCTCGTGTAATTCCGCTTCGCCAGGAAAGCCGCCGTCAGCCCATTCTGCGCCGCCCGCCCCGGATGGAAGCTTTTCGTCATCGTGCCGAACATCTCCCGCAGTCCGACCGGTTGCACCGCCGCCAGCCCCAGCGCCCAGGTCATCTGCTGCTCGGATAAACCCAGCAGCTTCCCCGATGCCGCCGCGGCCCCGAATACGCCCGTAGTCCCCGTGATGTGCCAGCCGAGATCGTAATGCGCCGGGTAAACCGCGTTGCCGATACGGCATTCCGCTTCGATTCCGAGCACGATGGCATGCAGGAAATCGCGCCCCGTGACCTCCTGATGCTCCGAAAGCGCCAGAATCGCAGAAACGACGGGCCCGGCCGGGTGAATGATCGTGCGCAGATGCGTATCGTCGAAATCCAGCACGTGCGAGCCGATGCCGTTGATCAGTGCGGCGTGGAAAATATCCGCCTTTTCCTTTCTGCCGAGGAGCGATGCCTGCGCAGGGCCGAAAAACGGCGAGAGCGCCGCAACCGCGATCTCGACAGCTTCATTTCGCGATCCGCCGATCGCGCAGCCGGTCCAGTTCAGCAGCGTGCGTGCGGCCTCTTTGCGGACCGCGGCGGGAATCGCCTCGGGCTCCGACGACACGATGAACTTCGCCAGAATACGCGTGACGTCAACAGACGCGCTGCTCACGAGTGCCTCCTTCGTTTGCGCTCCGGCCGGAACTCCGGCCAGCGCCGCCGATCCCATGAGCGCGGACGCTCCGATAAACTTTCGCCGGTCCATATCGTCACCGCCTCGTCACCGCCGCAACGCGCCCTTCGCTCGAAGGCGGCACAATTCCCTTCAATCGCAGATAAACCACCATCGTGCCGTACATTTCATTGTCGTGAATCAGATTGGCGTAGAGCCGGCCCAGCAGCGTGCCGCCGAGAAAGCCCGCGCCCCCGATCTCGGAGGCATTGGAGTCGTTGATCGATTCATAAGCCCGGTCGCACATCCCGAACGATTTCGCGAGTTCCACGATAACATCCGCTTTGGCCGTCTTTGTTGTGTCCACTCTGGCGGGTTGCCCGAGAATGCCGCCGCAGATCATGGCGTGGGCCTCGGAGATATGGCCGATCACCTGGGCGTAGGTCCGGACGTCCGGTGTGGCGCGGAAGTTGTAATCCTCCTCTGGCATTTTGGCGGCAGCCCGGAGAATCAGATCGCGGGTCCGCATGTAGTTTTGCCTGACCTCGCTGCTGATGGTGGGCGGCGCGGAGTTCTGGGCCGGCAGGATGCCCGTTCCGGCAAGCAGAAGCGCCAGAGCGCCTTTGCGGATCACGCCGATGCAATTCATGACCAATCTCCTTCCCAGCAAGCATATCCGAACCGCCGGTTCAGAGCGTGGCGCTGAGATGGATTTCGCGGGCGTTCCACGCCCTCCACAGGGGTGAAACCCATCTGGTACCTATGGTCCGCAAACCGTTGCCCGCCCCGCCGGAAAGCTGTTAGCGTGAGTGAAATTTCCAACGGAGGAAAGATTTCACCAGCATGAAAGCGCCCCACTTACTTCCTACTGTCGTAGGCGGACTCCTGATGTGCACAGCAGCTGCGTACGGCGGTTCCTTCACCAGCTCACAGCTCTGCTGGCAGGCTCCGCATACAACGACCACCAATACCGATGGCGGCCTCGATCCCAACGCATTCGCTGACTGCAGTATCGTCGGCGGATCGCAGACTGTAAATCAATCGACGCCCAATCCGGATGGAGGGCCGGACCAGACCTTCAACGCCACGACAAAGACCATCGCAACAGCCGATACGTGGAAAGTGGCGATCGATCTGGACGTGGAAAACTACCGCCGGGACATGTATCAAACCTCCAGCACCCCCAACGGCGACAGTTGGCCGACTACAGCCGTAGCGACCGCTGGCTTTTCCGATTCACTGGACGTCACTTCGGCGGGAGGTCCGGGAGTCTACTCCCTGAGCTACATTTTTTCCATTGACGGATCGCTGTCGGTTTCAGATCCTTCCCTCTTCGATTCCAGTCTGTGCGCCACGCTGTCGCTGCCACAGGGTACCGGCACTCAGACCTCCACGTGTATCTCGAATGGCCAGACCGTCCCCTCGACATTCACGCTGACCTATGCTGACCTGGCGTTCGGGACCGGGCCGATCACCCCGACCATCACGATCAGCGCTTATGGGGGCATTCAACCCATCGACCCCGGCGTGGACGGAACACTCTTCAGCGGAAGCCTGAGCGCGGACTTCGGCAGCACGATTCAGCTCACATCGATTCTGGTAACCGATGCGAACGGAAATCCGATTCCGGGTATTACTCTCAACAGCGACAGCGGGTTCCAGTATCCTCTCGATCCGAACAATCAGGTAGCTCCCGAACCTGCCGGACTTCCCATCCTCGCCATGACCATGCTTGCCGGCGCGGGCCTGTTCCGCCGTTTCCGGAAAGCACCCCGTTCGGCGGAGAAAACTTCGTCCGCAACGCTGTAAGAAGTTGTCGCATGATGCGCGCGAAGTCTCATCACTGAGGGCTTCGCGCGCATCACTCAGGATTCAGAACGTGAGGCGGGCATTGATCTGAAGCCGCCGCGCCTGTGTTCCATCGGGGAAGCCTCCATCAGCCGTCGCAAAACCCCACGCCGTCGGAGTCGCCTGCAGCACCCCTTTGTTCGCCGTGTACTGCTGCGTTGCGAGACTCGTCGGAGTCCAGCTGTTGCTCAAGTTGAAAACCTCGAAATTCAAGAACAGCTTCATTCTCTCCGCCGTCAGGGGGATAGCCTTGCTGACCCGGACATCCGCACGGTACGATGCCCCGGTATAAATCGAATTGACAGGAAGGAACGGCGCCCGCGTGTTGCCGCCGCTGAAGCCGTTAATTGTGCTCGTCGAGAGCAGGCTCCCCGAAGGCAGCGACGGCGCCGCGATGACGCGGATCGTCGGACTTCCCGCGGGACGTCCTGACGCCAGAGTCGTAATTCCCGAAAACTGCCAGCCGTCGGCAACATACTTCAGAAATGCGTTGCCCGGATGACCGAACGCCGGAGCCCAGGAGAACGAATACACGAGCCGGTGTCTCTGATCGAGCGTTCCGCTGCCTCTTTCAAACCCGTAGTTACCGTTGTACGTATAAGACGCAACCGAACTGTAAAAGATCGCGCTGCTTCCCCCGCCCTGCGCTTCATCGATTTCGTGCGCCCACGTATAAGAGGCCACCGACTCGAATCCGTGCGAGAACCGCTTCTCGAGAGTCAGCGCGAGCGCGTCGTAATAACTGTTCGTGCCGTTTGTTACTTCGTAAATCGACCCGTACTTCGTGTTGGGACGGGGCGTGGTGTAAATCGGCGTCGTAAACGTGCCGGTCTGGTTTCCGGCGGCATCTTCAATGCTGTACGTGTAACTCGTCGTCGCGGCGGCATTCAGGTCCGTGACGCCGTACAGATTGACGCCGCGGCTCCAGATACCCGAGGCGCTGAACAGCATGTTGCCGGGCAGTTCGCGCGAGACTGAGAGATTGGCCTGCTGCGAATATGGCGTCTTCAGATTGGGCGCCGCAAACTGAAGCGTTGCCGCGCCGACACTGGCGCCCGAAGGCGCACCGGGCAGGGCGTTCGGAAAAACGGGCCCAGCCGTGAATTGCACGGGATTCGTCGACGTGAGCGAATCGGCCACCTGATAGATGCCATTGGTCGTCCAGAGATTATCGATCAGGCCGCCAATCATGCGCGCGTAATACATACCGTAGCCGGCGCGCACCACGGTTTTGTTGTCGATACGATACGCGAGGCCGATACGCGGGGCGAAATTGTCAGACGGCGTGTGAATATGCCCGGTCTGCGGAAAATCCGGGTTCACCATGGGGAAATCCGGCACACGCGACTTGTCCCAGCGGAGCCCGAGCGTAGCCGTAAAACGCGGCGTGACCTTCCACTGATCCTGCGCATACCAGGAGAACTCATCGATCGTGTAATCGGCAACGGGATTGCCAAATGTTTGCGAGTAAGAGGACCAGTGCTTCGCGCCTCCGGTGTTATCCGTATAGTCCTGGGCGAAAGCCGTGGGAGTCAGGTAGGTGTAGGAGCCGAAAGCGTTGCTGGTGAAGTAATTGTAGTCTTCGGTGGTGGTTCCGTTGAATCCGAACTTCAGGGTGTGCCTGCCCCGGGTCCAGGTGAGGTCGTCGGCAAATTCGCGGCGGGTCTCACTCGGTTCCACGCGCGGCAGATAGCTTGCCGGCCCGAGCTGAACGCCTCCGACGGAAACGTCGAGGAATCCAAGGCCACCGCCGAGACTGGCCTGGTTGAAGGAATCGGACTGGCGGTCAGTGTCCCATCCGAAGCGGAAGACATTGACGAGATTGCTCGTGGGCACGAAAGTCCAGCCGAATTTCCCGTTGCGCACGCGCACCGAATCGTCGCCGTTGCCGTTGACCCCGGCGCCGCTGGTGGAGGAAAGACCGGTCTGAATCCCGTTGGGAGACCACCAGCGCAGAAAATTGAACTCGCCCACAAAGGAGTTTTTATCGTTCATCCGGTAATCGATCCTGCCGAACGCAAGATCGTTATCGTCAGTACGTGGAATCTGCCCGAAGAAGCGCGGCAGCAGCCCGTTGATGGCGTTGCACTGCGCGGGCGTGGCGGGAGCGCCGCAGCCCACCCATTGCTGTGTTTCTGTATCCACTACCCCGGACTTGACATAACTGTCCACCATCGGGAACTTCCGGTACGTCAGGTCCGCATTGACCAGATAGAACAGCTTGTCCTTGATAATCGGACCGCCGATCACGCCGCCCCCTTCCACTCGCTTCTCCGCCGGATTGAAGCTGGCGAACGGATCGCGCGCGTCGAAACCCGTGCTGCGGAAGTAATAGAATCCTGCCCCGTGCACCTCGTTCGTACCGCTTTTGGTTACGGTATTGACGACGCCTCCCATGGCGCGGCCATACTCGGCCGAATAGTCGTCGGAGACAACCTGAAACTCCTGCACGGCGTCCTGCGAGATTTGCGACTGGATGCGCGTGCGGCCGGCGTTCTCGTCATAAAACTGCTCGGTGTTGTCGTTCCCGTCGAGCAGAAAGGTATTGTTGCCCGCCACGCCCCGGAAGCTCAGAAGTCCGAATGTCGCGTCATTGGTGACGCCCGGTGTCAGGAGAACAAACGAATCCACGCGCCGGCCATTGATCGGCAGATCGTTGATCTGCTGCTGGCCGACGACCTGCGAGACATCGGTCTTCGTATCGTCGATCGCCTCGCCGGCAGCGGAGACCTCAACCTGAGTGGCGCTCCGGGCGATCGTCAGGCTGATATCCAGATTGAGGCTCTGGCCGACCTGCAGATCGATATCCTTCACGTCGTATGGGGCGAACCCGCCGGCCGTGATCGCGAGTTCGTAACCCGATCCGGGAATCAGGGCCGGCGCCGTGAAGACTCCCGCGCTGTTGGTCTCGACGGATCGGACCTGGCCCCTTGAGACGCTCGAAATCACAACCTTGCCATGGGGGACCACCGATCCCGATGGATCGTGAACGGTCCCTGTAATGCTCGCGACGCCTCCCGCCTGCCCGAATGCGCTGAGGGCCGCGACAAGAGTTCCAGCGAGCGCCGCTGAAATTTTCCGCATGGGTATACCTCTCCTCT
>CAZXCO010000731.1:0-4868 GCA_964639095.1 uncultured Solibacteraceae bacterium | reverse complement strand
CACCACCACGTCTTTCGCATACGGCGACGCCCGATGCAGGAACCGCGCCCGCAGAGGTCCCACGCTGACCCACGTGCCGGAAGATAGCTTGAAATCCTCGGCCAGCCGGCCATCAAACGTGAAGCCGAGATCGGGGTTTTCCTCATCGACAAAGAGCAGCGCATCACCCAGTTTGTAAAAACCTTCCTCATCGAACGCCTGGCGCGTCAACTGCGGCTGCCGCCAGTAGCCGGGCGTGATGTTGGGTCCGCGGACGCGCGCTTCGAGCTTGCCCTCGTTCGGCACAAGCTTGAGATCCATGCCTGGCGCCGGAATCCCCACTATGCCGGCGCGCTCGACCTCCCCTCTCGGCGCGAGGGCGAATGGCGCTGTCTCGGTGGAACCGAAACCCGTCAGCATCAGAACCCGCTCCCCGGTAGTCTCGATGGAAAGCGCGTCGAGTTCGTCCCACACCGGCTGGGAAAGGCTCGCGCCCGCGTACCACATCAGTTTCAGGCGGCTGAAGAAGGTCTCGCGAAGGACCCTGTCGGAGCGCAGATACGGAACCAGGCACTCGAAACCGCGCGGCACGTTGAGGAAGAACGTCGTCGCAATCTCCCGCAGATTACGGACCGACTCCTCGAAGGCTCCCGCGACCGGGCGGCCGTCGTCGATGTACAGAGTGCCGCCGTTATAAATGGTCAGGCCAACGTCATGATTGCCGCCGAAGGTGTGATTCCAGGGTGTCCAGTCCACCAGTACGGGCGGCTCGTCGGTGAGAAACGGCAGGCAGGCCGCGATCATCTCCTGATTGCTGCACCACATCCGCTGCGTATTGATGACGCCCTTCGGCATGCCGGTCGAACCGGAGGTAAAGAGGAACTTCACGATCGTATCGCCGGTCACGCGCGCATGCGCTTCATCAATCCCCGCGCCCGCCGGCGTGTTCAGGAGTTCCGCGAAGAGCGTTGCGCCGGGAAGAGGGTCTTCGGCGCATACCAACTCCGCGCCGCGCGGCAGCGTGGCTTCGATCGCGCGCTCGAACTTTGCGCCGCTCGACGCGAAGACCAGACCGGGACCGACGAGGTCGAGAATGTAACGAAGTTTCGCGAAGTCGCTCGATAGCAGTGAATAACCGGTCGAGACGGGGACGAACGGAACCCCGGCGTACATGGCGCCCAGGCTGAGCAGCGCGTGTTCGAGATCGTTGCCGGAAAGGATTGCGACCGGGCGGTCAACGGAAAGCCTGCGGTCGAGGAGCGCCTGCCCGATGCTCCGCGCCGCCTCGCGCGCCGCGGCGTAGCTGACGCGGCGCCATTCACCCGCCCCAGCGCGCTTCGCGTAGAGAGTGCGATCCTCAGCGCGCGCAGCCCAGTATTCAAGCCGCTCCGTCAACTTGACCGGATGGGCGCCGAGAGCCTGCGTCGCGCTCACATACCGCACGCCCGCGGGAGTCTTCTCCACGCGGACCCCCGAAGGGCCGAGGCGGACGGGGCGGACGCGGGCCCGGGTCATCCGGCCAGCGCCTCCCGTTCCTCATCGAAGGCGGCGAATGTCCTGCCCTCGAGCGCGAGCCGTTTGAGCAGCGGCGCAGGCTCCCAAAGCTCGCCGAATTTCCGGTGAAACTCTTCGATCCGCGCGAGAACTTTGCGGAGTCCGACCGTGTCCGCATACCACATCGGGCCGCCGCGGTAAGCCGGAAATCCATAGCCCGAAAAATAGATCGCGTCGATATCGGAAGCGCGCGAGGCATGGCCCTCTTCCAGAATGCGCGCGCCCTCGTTGATCATCACGTAAATGCAGCGCTCGATGATTTCCTCACCCGTAATCGAGCGGCGCTCGATGCCCGCCTCGCGCGCCGTGCGCTCAATCAGCGCTTCGACTGCCGGGTCGGGCGCCGCCCGGCGGTTCTCATCGTAGAGATACCAGCCGCGCCCCGTCTTCTGCCCGTAACGGCCCATTTCGAACAGCTTCTGCAGCACGAGTGGGCGGCGGATGCCGGGCTTCACCAGATGCGCGTACTCCTGCTGAACGCGCCAGTTGAGGTCGAGCCCTCCCATGTCATCGACCGCGAAAATTCCCATCGCCATGCCGAAATCGTACAGGGCCTTGTCCACCTGCGCGGGTGTGGCTCCTTCTTCCACGAGAAACTGCGCCTCGCGCATGTAGGGGAACATCATGCGGTTACCGACGAACCCCATGGAGTTGCCGACCAGCACCCCGACCTTCTTCAGCACCTTCGCCAGCGCCATTGCCGTCGCGATGACGCGCCTTCCGGTGGCCTTGCCGCGCACGATCTCGACAAGCCGCATGACATGGGCCGGGCTGAAGAAATGTGTACCAATCACCATTTCCGGACGCGAGGTGGCCGCGGCGATTTCGTCGATGTCGAGCGTCGAAGTATTCGTGGCCAGCACGCAATCCGGCCCCGCCACCGCGTCCATTTCCGCGAAGATCTGCTTCTTGACCGCCATACTCTCGAAGCCCGCCTCGATCATGATATCGGCATCTTCGAATCCGGCATAGTCAAGCTGCGGTTGAATCAGGGCCATGCGCTGATCCATGACTTCCTGCGGAAAACGACCCTTCGCGACCGAATTCTGATAGTTTTTGCGGACCACTGCGAGTCCCCGGTCGAGCGCTTCCTGGTTCACGTCGCGGATCCGGACCGCAATGCCCGCGTTGGCCAGAGCCATGGCGATGCCGCCGCCCATCGTGCCCGCCCCGATAATCGCGGCCTTGCGCAGAGGGTAAGGCTGGGTCTCCTTCGGAACATCCGGCACTTTGGCGACGGCGCGCTCGGCGAGGAACGCGTGAATCAGCGCGCCGGCCTGCTCGGAGGTCAGGGATCGCGCTGAAATCGCTCGTTCGGCGCCCAATCCCTCTGCGAACGGCAGTTTCGTTCCCGCCTCGAGCGCCTCGATGGCCATCAGAGGCGCAGTCTGATTCCGGCGCAGCTTTCGCGCGAGATCGCGCGCCGCCACAAGGGCCGCTGCGTTGGATTCCGCCGTTCCGAGCTTATCGGCGCGGTCGCGTGTCTTCGGCAGCGGGCGCACGGCTGCGATCTCCCGCGCGAAGGCCACTGCCGCCGGCAACAGTTCGCCTTCGACGATCCGGTCAAGAAGGCCGGTTTCCAGCGCCGCCGGCGCTTTGACGATCTGGCCGGACACGATCATCTCAGCTGCTTTCGCCAGACCCACGAGGCGCGGCAGGCGCTGCGTTCCGCCGGCGCCTGGCACGATTCCGAGGTTGGCTTCGGGCATGCCGAGCTGGGCGTCCGGTACGGCGATCCGGTAATGGGCCGCCATCGCCAGTTCGAGTCCGCCGCCGAAAGCCGCGCCGTGAATCGCCGCAACGACAGGCTTCGGCGAATCTTCAATGGCGTTCAGGAGCGGCGTGAGATCGGGGCCGCCGCCCTCCCCCGCGGCGATGGAGCGCGCGAATTCACGGATGTCCGCGCCGGCGACGAAGGCGCGGCCCTCGCCCCGGATGACGATGGCCTCGACGTCCGGATCCGCCTGCGCTGCGGCCAGTTCGCTCACAAGAGCCTCGGGCACGCCCGCACTCAGCGCGTTCACGGGGGGATTATCAATGGCGATTACAGCGACGGCGCCGTGACGGGCGGCGGTGATTAGTCGGTTCATTTACTTTGGCGCAGGCTGTCCTGGCGAAGCCGGGCGCTGATTTCTTCCGAAGAGGCGTGGTCCGGCAGATCCTTGAGGTCCGCAAGCCGCTGGTAAATCTCGGCATTCGCGCGGAAGCCGGAAGGCAGATTGGCGGCATCGAAGCTGGCCGCGATCTCCTCCATTTCGCCGACCCAGCGCCAGGCTTTCCACGCCCGCTGCACAATGTGTTCCGATTGTTCGGCAACGCCCGGCATCGAGCGCCGCCATTCCTTCAGCAGAGCTTCATCGACGCCTTCATAACGCGCGAGCGCGCGGATCGTGCCCAGCAGCGCCGTCTCTCCCTTGGCCCAGGCGGCAAAGCAGACTTTGATCGCAGAAGCGGCGCCCGCCGGCGCATCCATGACCATGCCTTCGGTCTGTGTACCTTCGAACAGCCCGGCGATCGCAGCGGCGTCCGGACCGCACAGATAGAGACGCGTGATCCTTTTCGGAGACGGCGGCAAGCCGATAATACCGCCATCGACAAAACGCGCGCCCGCCTCTTCCACCAGACGGCCGATCCTGCGGGAGCGCTCGGGCGCGATCGCATTGGCGTCCACATAAATGCCGGAAAACCGGCGCGCTGCAACTTCACGCGCGAGATCGTATGCACCGCTCGGAATGCAGATGGAGAGCACGGCGTCTGTGGCCGCAAGCACGCGGTCGAGAGTAACCAGGTCTTCGAAGCCTGCGTTCCGGGCGCGCTCGATCGAAGCCGGACTGCGATTTTCGGAAGCCCAGACAACGCGTATGCCACGGGACACCAGACAGGCTCCGATAGCGGCCCCCATTTCCCCGGGGTGCAGGATGGCGATGGTCATGATTCCTGAGCGGAGATGCTCTTAAGATGATAGCCGGGAGCTCCGCCCGAGACCGGTTTACCTGGCAACCAGGTGGGCGTCGCTCTGCTCGTTCTCCTGGCAGATGAATTCGATCAGTTCGGTGTTCAGCATGATCTTCTGCGTCACCTTCACGGTAAACGGTTTGGTGTATGCAGACGGGTCGTCAATCGTGACTTCGATTTCCAGTCTGCCGTAGGTCGGCCGCCGGAATTTCTCAATCATTTTGCCGGCGTTCGTCATGGGGCTGCCGTTGACGTCCAGCCACACGTCATCCCGGAATCCCGTCGTTTCGACCACAAGCGTATCGCCCTCCCAGTGCCCCACGGAGTAGCCGTACCACCAGGGCTGCACGTCCTTCGGCGGCAGCGGCCGTCCGTCGGTG
>CAZXCO010000730.1:0-1593 GCA_964639095.1 uncultured Solibacteraceae bacterium | reverse complement strand
TCCGCCATCGCCTCTGCGAAGCCCCTGCCGATGCCCCCGAGGATTTTCGCCGAACCGAGATAATGGAATTCGAGGTTCGAAATGCCCGAGTCGAGCACTTTGCGCTCGCGCTCGGTGAGGCCCTCGCCCCGCAGTTTTTCGAAGGTCGCCCGCTCGTCGGCGGGTTTCAACTGCTGTTCGGACGCAAGCTTTTTGGCCTGCTGCCTGAGGGCGTTTTCTTTGGCCTTCGCCTCGGTCAGCTCGCGGTCCCAGTAGATCTCGGTTCGCACGGCGGCGACGTTGCCCCTGAACTCGGGCAGTTGGGCCGGCGCCGCCATCGCGTCGCGAAAGTTCTGGTGCGTCGCCTTGTACCGCTGCTGGTTCGGGCCGTATTCCGCCACCGGTCCGTCCACGCCAAGCACCCCGATGACAAAGGGCAGTGCGGGCGCGTTGAGATCCTTGCGCACATCGCGGATGAAGTCGGCCATCACCTCGCTATACGCCGCGTAACCTCCCGGCTGGTCCCGCTTCGGATAGGTGCCGGAATCCACCATGTCGTTCCAGCCCTGGAACCAGACAAAGCCTGCCAGTTCATAGCCCTGCGATTCATCGTACTCCGGCACCACGCGCTTGATGTCCGCGAGGACCTGCTTCACATGCTCGATCATCAGCCGGTAATACACTCCCGTCGCTTTGGCCTTCTCGGCCCTGATCGCCTCGACGTCCTGCCCCCGCTTCTGCATTGCCGCGAGCTGCGCGTCGTTGAACACGTACGGCCCGGCGCTGGGCGGGCGGAAATCAGTGTTCAGGCTCTTCCCACCCCACGATGTTTTGATGATCAGGATGGGACCGTCGACGAACTTCTGCATGTAGATGCCGAAGGTGAATTCCGGCCCGATTTTCGGCCCGCGCTGCTCCGCTCCAAAGCCTGCCGTGAGCTTCCCCGTCTGCTCGTGATCCGCGCAGCCGATCGACGAAATCCAGACCCGCTCGCAGACTTTCGGTGTGCCGTCGGCGTTCTGCATTTCGGCCAGCATCGGCGCGGTGGCCGGGTCCATGCCGATGTGCTCGAACGTCCGCACCTGCGCGTGCCCCTGCATGTTCGACTGGCCGGCAAGAACGAACACTTTCAGGGGCTTCTCGGCGGCGAACAGGGCCGGCGACGTGAACAGAGCCAACAGCAGCGCAAGGGCAGGTTTCACCAGGAGCATCCTTCGGAAATGGGGTTTGTGTTCAGGGACGGCTTCTGCCGGCCGATTTCGACCGGTCGAGCAGGGTCTTCAGTTCGGCTGCAATTTCGGGGTGTTGAAAGTGGAGGTTGGTGGTTTCACCCGGATCCTGGGCGAGATCGAAAAGCTGCCCCGGCGCGTCGGGCGCCGTCTCAGGCAGTGCGAAGGGTTTGAGTTCGGCGGCGGCATAGTTGTTTCCGCCAGAGCCCCGATGATCGAGGTACTTCCAGCGGCCGCGACGGATCGACAATGTGCGGGCTCCGCCAAACGCCTGTGTGAGCAGATACGGGCGGATCGGCGCCGCAGCCTCGCCCTTCAGCGCGGGAAGCATGTTGAAGCTGTCTTCGGCGGCATCGTGGGGAAGTTCCGCGCCGATCGCCGCCGC
>CAZXCO010000729.1:0-2930 GCA_964639095.1 uncultured Solibacteraceae bacterium | reverse complement strand
CGAACTCTTCGCGGGTTGCGATCAGACGGAGCAACTGCTGGTCCTGCGAGCGGCCCACTCTCCTCTGATCGCGGATGGCCTTTTTGGCCTCGGTGACTTCCTGTGCGGTAAAGCCTCCCGCCAGCGTTTTCGCGAGCTCATCCCGGAAGCTGGCCTCAACCTTCGGCGTGTTGCGAGGGTTGCTGGTGGCTCTCGCCTGAAAGCTGGCGGCATTTCCCATCGAGGGCGCCGAAAACCCGGAGTTGGCTCCGTAGCTCAGTCCTTCGCGGTTCCGGATGCGGTCCTCCATCCGCGACGTGATCGAGCCGCCGAAGATGTAATTGGCCAGCACCATTGCGGGGAAATCAGGATCGGTGTCCTGCATCGGGACCATCAGCCCCGCGGTAAGCGTCGCATCCTGCTTGTCCGGCGTTTCGATCTTCAGGTTGACCGGCATGGCCTTGTGAAAGTTGGTCACGATTCGCTCATACGGCGCGGAACTGATCCAGTTGCCAAACAACTCGGCGGCGGCCTTGCCGGCAGCATCACTGTCGAACTGACCCACGATCACCAGTTCTCCGTGCGAAGCACCGTAAAATTGCCGGTAGAAGTTTTTCACATCGTCCAGCGTGACTTTGCCGATGTCCGCAATATCTTCGTCAATCGTTCCGACATAACGGGGATCGTTTCGCGGAAAGGGGCTCAGGTTCCGCTGCAGGGCGAGAGCGGCCAGAGAGCCGGGGTCTGTCCTGCGGTTCTCGATGCCGGCCATGCGCTGCTTCTTGACCTGCTCGAATTCCGCATCGGGGAAGGACGGCTCGCGCAGCATGTCCGCCGCCAGGCGCATGGCGGGCACAAGATTCTCCGCCGTGGTCTGAATGGTCACGCCGGCGCCCGTCGCGCCCCCGACCACGGCGATGCGCGCGTTCAGCTTCACCATCTCATCCTGAATCTGTTGCCGTGTGCGGTTCTTCGTTCCCCGCATGAGCAGGGCGCCGGTCAGCGCTCCCGCCTCACTTTTTCCGGAGAGCGATTTCTCGTCCCCGAAATGGATCTGCAGCGAGGCCACCACTGTTCCGCCGCGAGTGGATTTCGGCAGCATCGCCACCTTGAGCCCGTCGGCGAGCTTTGAGCGCGTCAGGTGCTTTTCGATGTTGGCCGGCGAGGGGTCGAACGCCTCGCCTTTCGTGATGGTCATGCCGCTCTTGTAACTACGGAAGACCGTCTCGAGATCGGGCGAAGCGGGCACCTCGGTGCGATCGGGGTTGGCAGAAGGAATGAACTCCCCTACCGTGCGATTCGATGGTTTGAAGTAAAGCTTCGCGACACGAACAACGTCTTCCGGGGTCACCGCCTTGATCTGGTCGTAGTTGAGGAAGAACAGACGCCAGTCCCCGCTCGCAATGGTCTCGGAGAGTTCGAGCGCGGCCTGCTGCGAATTCGTCATCCGCTGTTCCATGCCCTGAAGAATTCTGTTCTTCTCGCGCGCCACTTCATCTTTCGTGGGCGGCTCCGTGACAATGGCGGCCACCGTGTCGATGATGGCCTTGCGCGCCTCGTCGAGCGACTGGTCTTTGCTCAGCGTGGCGGAAGCCAGCACGAATCCGGGGTCGTGAAGTTCCTCGTACCCCATGCGGACCGAGAGGGCTTTCTTGTTATCGACGAGGGCCTTGTAAAGGCGTCCGGTTCCGCCGCCGCCGCGCCCGCCACCGCCCGACATAATGCCGTCCAGCACTTCGAGAGCCGCCGAATCGGGATGCGAGAGCGCCGGCGCGTGCCATGCGATCATGATCGCCTGGTTATTGCCGACCCGCCGCAGTTCGACGTAACGCTCCCCATCCTGCGGCGGTTCCACCGTGTAGGTCTGGTCGAGTTTACGCGCGGGCCGGGGAATCGCGCCGCACGTTTCGGCGACATAGGCGAGCGCTTTGCTTTCGTCAAACTGACCCGCGATGACAAGGACAGCGTTATCGGGCTGATAGTACTTCTTATAAAAGGCCGCGAGCTTATCGATGGGCACGCGTTCGATATCGGCGCGCGATCCGATGGTCGATTTGCCGTAGTTGTGCCAGAGATAGGCGGTCGCAACCACCCGCTCCTCGAGCACGCGCTCGGGATTATTCTCGCCGCGCTCGAATTCGTTCCGCACCACGGTCATCTCGGTATCGAGCAGCGGTTTCTCCATGCGCATGTTGACCATACGCTCGGCTTCGAGACCGAGCGCCCACTTCAGGTTGTCGTCGCTGGCGGTCACGGTTTCGAAGTAATTGGTACGATCGACGTCCGTGCTCCCGTTCCACTGCGCTCCGTGATCGGTGAGCTCCTTTTTGATGTTTCTCCCGTGGGTGCTCAGGATGAAATTCATGTGCTCGAGCAGGTGCGCCATGCCGGACTCGCCATAACCCTCATGGCGCGACCCCACGAGATAGGTCATGTTGACGGTCACCTTCGGGCTGGAGGGATCGGGGAACAGAAGCACGCGCAGGCCGTTCGCGTAGTCGTACTCCGTGATGCCGCCGACGGTCGCCTTCTTCTCGACACCCCGGGGCAGGGTTTGCGGAAAGGCGGAAGCCGCGATGCACAGCAGCAGAATCATCTTGAAGCGCATGGAAAACTCCTCAGGACCGGACTACCCGTCAAGTTACCACTAAAAGCCGGGAATCGCCGTCCGCCGGGCATGGCGGGAGAGGCCGAAGAACAAATGTTCTTAAGCAAAAAAAGCCGCCAGGTTTCCCGGCGGCCTTCGTTGCAATCAGCGGTTTCAAGCCGGATCAGGCAATAACGCGGCGCTTCAGAAGGAGGAGTCCAACCAGACCGCCGCCGAGCAGGATGACTGTCGAGGGCTCGGGAGTCTCGTCTACGACGATCTGGTTCGTGGCGAGAAGCCTCGCTCCGGAGTTGTCGAAGACGTTCAGAGTGAACTGATAGTCATCACTCGGGTTGAACGTGAC
>CAZXCO010000728.1:0-5266 GCA_964639095.1 uncultured Solibacteraceae bacterium | reverse complement strand
AGACGCTCGGCAGAGGCGCGGTAAACGCGGTCGGTTTCCAGCCAGAGGTCCTGGCGGATGGCCTTCGGCGAATTGTCGATCGGCACCACGCGGCCGGAAGTGAAGCGGATCCTCTCCCCCCGCACCCGCCGGAAGTTGTCGAGCTTCGGGCTGCCGACGCGCACCGTCGTATCGAGATAGCGATTATGCGCGGAGCCCACGGAGTTCAACACGCCCAGCGTTGCGCTGATGTTATGGGTGTCCTGGTCGGTAATTTCGTAGGAAAGAAAATAGGGCGAGGGATCTGCCTTGCTCTTCAGCGCGGCGAAATTGCGTTCGAGTTCCTGAGCCATTGTGTCCAGAACGATGTGCTCGGCGGCGCTGCCGCTCTCTCCAGCTCTCGACGGGGTTCCGGATTGCCCGAACGCCAGGGTCGAAACCACCAGCAGTGCCGAAAGATCCAGTAATTTCACAATGTCTGACGATAACATGAAACGAGGACACTCCACCGGGCCCGTCCGCAGGGCACCGGAATTCAGTGTTGATGCCCCGCACCGGCGCCGCGTTCCAAAGGAAATGACGTGAAATTCGGGAAAGTCTATCGTCCCGCCTTGAGGCTCTTGTAAGCGGCCTCGACGAACTTGTCGGTCGTCCAGAAACCCTTGTCGCGCCCATACAGCGGATCGTAGTCGCGCGTCGGCCTTTCCGCTTTGACCTGCTCCAGTGTCATGCCGCGCTTGATCATGTCGAGAAAGCGGTCGCGCAGGATCGTCATCATGTCCCGGTACTCCACCACATCCGCTTCGTCGCACAGACGGCCGTGTCCGGGGATGACATAAGTGCCGCCTTCCTGCTTTTCCGCCGGAATCGTGAGGTCGATGATGTGGTTCAGACCGTCGAGCACTCCCTGATAAGTGCCGCCGCGATCGATATCGATGATGGGATAACTGTCGGTCACAAAAATATCGCCCGTGCTGAGCACATCGGACCGCCGGAAGAAAACCATGCTGTCGCCGTCGGTATGCGCCTTCGGTTGATGGAAGATCTGGATCGCCTCGCCATTAAAGAAGAGGTCCTTCTCATCGGTGATGTACGTATCGGTGGGCCAGGCGCCGCTCGGGGCCGCGGGCGTACTGCCGTCTTTCCGGCTCATCCGGTCGAGAACCTGCTGGGCCGCGATCACGGCCGCGCCGCTGCCCGCACTCGCGCCGATGTCGCCCACAACGTTGCCCCCGGCGATCGTGCGGCCCGCCCTGGCCAGATTCTCGTTGCCGCCGGTATGATCTCCGTGGACGTGCGTATCGACGATGTAGCGTATGGGCCTGGTGGAGACCGTGCGGATGGCGGCAAGCACCTTGTCGCTGAGCCCCGCATACATGGTGTCGACCAGCAGAACCCCGTCTTTGCCCACCTGCATTGTCATGTTGCCGCCGGCGCCGACCAGCATATAGACGTTCCCCTGCACCGGCACAACGTGAATCTGAACGTCATCGAAATTCCGGGGCTGCTGCGCGGAACACACGGCCGCAAATGCCGTGGCGGCAAGAAAGATCGCGTTTCGTCTCATG
Organism: uncultured Solibacteraceae bacterium; assembly: GCA_964639095.1. GTDB lineage: Bacteria > Acidobacteriota > Terriglobia > Bryobacterales > Bryobacteraceae > BOG-234. The sequence continues at coordinate 3,719 of CAZXCO010000728.1, read as the reverse complement.
GCTTTCACGGGCTATTTCGAAGCCGTTGCTGTGGTCTTTCCGGCCGGTTTCATGGCTTTCATCCTGACCCGGTATTCGGGGTACATCGTTTCGGCCCCTCCGCGCGCCGCCTGCTCCGGCAGTCCGAACCGCGCCGGAAATTCGGAGAGGAAAGCGTTCTTCCCCGGCAGGTGACTGGGAACCGTGCCTTTGGGACGGACCACTTCCACTACCTCTTCGCACGGATAGGGCGCTATCTGCTGGCGCGCGTCGAATTCGAAATCGGTGGTGCGGATGAATGGCTCTGTCAGATATACCGGGTCGTAGACGATGACCACCACCGTCAGAAAGTCCCCGTGCCGCAGCAGGTGCTCCGTCACCGTCGCCCGGTCGCTGCGGGGCACGCCGTTGCGGCGGATCCATCCGGCCTTCAGGTGCGTGGTGGTGATCGTCAGCATGTCGCCTTCGAACTTGCCGGTGGAGAATCCCTGCCAGGTATGGGCCATGTAGTCGGGCGGATGAGGACGCCCGTCCATCCAGATCGTTCTCTCCGGAGCCTGCCAGGAAATGTGCGTGTGGTAGGCGATCAACTGCTGTGTTTCGCGGTCCACGTCTTTCCAGATTCGGAGGTTGGCGGGCCCGCGCCACGCGTAATCGGAAGGATGCGGTTTGCACTGGTGCTCGGGGATCGTCAGCAGGGAAGCGTCCCACGTGTCCGCGCGGAGCCGCGCGGCGTCATTGATCGGCAGTCCGAGATAGTCGCCGATCTCAGGGCCGGGAATGCGCTCGGGCTGATCTTCGTGGAAGCGAGGCGCCCATTCTCCCGAGGGATCGAGCTGAGCGAGCGCCGGAAGGGACGCTGCTGCCGCCAGTGCGGCCGCAAGCAAAGCACGGTTGATTGTTCTCATCGATATTCCCTGATGACACAGCCGGGGTCCTTTGACAGCGGTCAAACACTATCACGCGCGACTTTTCAGTGTCAAGCGAGCGGGGATGTGAGCGCGGTAACGCGGGAACAGGTTAGTCGATCGTAACGAGCTTCAGAATCATGCCCGTATCCGTCGCGATCCAGAGATGGTCTTTGTCCGGCCCGGCGATCATCGCGCGATGCGCCACGGCGCGGTAATCCACGGGCATTTCCTGCCAGTGCTCCAGATCGTCGCTGGTCAGGACCTTAAGCTTTCCGGGTATGGGGCTGCGGTAAATGGTGCCTTCGGTCTCATATCCGGCGATCAGTCCGCGGTTGGAATCGGCGAACGTACGCACATCCGTGATGGCGCGGTCCTTCTGCCGGAAGGCGCTCTCGCTGGCGCCTTTGGAGTTGATCTTGATCCGGTAGACCTCGCTGGGGTATTCGAATTCGTCCTTGTATTCGATCAACCCCAGGGCCGTCCGGCCCGGCGCCATGCTGATGCGCGTCACCTGGCCGAATATGGAAGCCTCGCCCTTCATCCAGGTCTTGCCGCCGTCGCGCGTCTGCAGAAAGATCGTCAGGTTGGGAATCTGGCGGCGCCCGGCGGCCTTTTCCGGCTCCATCCAGTCCGGACCGCCGCGACGGGGCGGGATATTCCACCCGGAGATGATGCCGTCGTTTCCGGAGAATGCGATCTCGCCGTATGTGGTGAACGTCGGATCTCCCTGCGCTTCTTTTGAGACCGGAAGCAGAGTCCACGTGTCGCCGCCGTTCGTCGTCTCGAACACACGTTTTTCGAGGCCCGACGTAAATCCGTGCTTCTTGTCGAGGAACCAGATGCGGAGCATTCCGGAGGGCGCGCCCTTCATCTTCGTCCAACTGTGGCCGGACTCGGTGGTTTGCCAGATGCCTTTTTCGGTGACCATCCAGCCGGTCGAATCGTCCAGGAAAAACATGGAGAGCCCGGCTTCCTTGACCGGCGTTGTCGTCCAGTGCTGGCCGCCATCGTTTGTCAGCAGCACCAGCGGGTTCTGTTTGCCGTGCCGGTCGGTTGTGAAGCCGCAGGCGACGCCGCGCGTCTGTGAAGTAAACAGAAAATCGTTAATGGAGAGCGTGCTGTCGATGTCCCGATAGATATATTGGATGTCCCAGTGCGGGGCGGCATTGAGGGCCGGCGGGCAAAGGGCCGCGAGAAGGAAAAAAAGTCCGGATTTCAACTTCAAACTCCAGCCTGTCACAACGCCGGCCGCAGCGGCCTTACGCACGCGTGCGCACCGGTCCCGACGAAAGCACCAGTTCGGCATGGTTGATCGATTCCATCATCGAAGGCGACATTCGCGCCAGCGCCAGCGCGCAGCCTACCTGCTCGCCGACTGTGGTCAGTACCTCCATTTCTCCCCCCGTGTGCTGATGCGCCTGCCGATGCTGAACATTGATAACGCCCACCACACGGTTGCGGGCAATCACCGGGGCAGAGAGGAAGGCTTCGAACGTGTCTTCCGGCAGTTCTCCGAAATATTTAAAACGCGCGTCGCGGTAAGCCTCGCGGGAAATTGCGAGCAGGCGGCGTTCGCGGGCCACCCATCCCGTCAGGCCCTCGTTCAATTTCAGCCGAATGCGTCCGATTTCCGCCTCATGGTGCGTATTGGATGCGCAAAGAACCAGTTCCTCGTTGTCGCACAGATAAACCAGACAGGAATCGCACTCTGTATATTCGACAACCAGCGAAACGATACCCTGCAGCACTTCCTGCAGAGTCATATCCCGAACCATGAACCGGCTGACCTTCTGGAAAAGCCTCAACTGTTGCTCGATCCCCTGGAAGCGGCTTTCGAGGTCTTTTGCCTTCGCCACCGTTTCATTATAGTTTAGGGTCCGGGCGTTAAACTGTTCTGAAGGCGCCCGGAGGCTGTCGCCCGCGCCCTGTCCCCGATGCCAGAAACAGTTGCTTTATCAGAGCCCGGCAGTCCCCTGCGAGTGGAATATTCGCAGGCTGCAATGGAGCAGGTCCGCCGGCGGGCGCTCGCCGGACTAATGGCTGCCCCCCGCGTTGGCGTCGGCGTTGGAGGGCTGCTCATCGGCACGCGAAAGGATGGGCAGATCCGGCTGCTGGATTCTCTTGAAATCCCGTGCTCCCACTCGGGCGGCCCGTCTTTCAATCTCACTCCGGACGAAATACAGGAGAGCCGGAAAATACTGGCAGGGACCGAACAACAGATCGCGTCCGGCAGCGGGTCGGTGATCGGCAGCGGGTCGGTAATCGACAGCGGGTTGGTGATCGGATGGTACTGCTCGAAAACGCGCGGGGAGCCGGTCCTCAATGAATTCGATCTGAAGTTTTACCGCGAATTGTTTCCCGCCGGGTGGCAGATCGCCCTGGTTGTGCGGCCCGGTGCAGGTGCGCCCATGCGGGCGGCATTCTTTTTCCGCAATGAAAGCGGCGCCGTGGTGAAGGGAATCGAATGCGAAGTGGAGGAGTGGTCGGCTCCGCCGGACAGCCCGCCCGTGGAGACGGAGGACGCGGCGCCAGCCCTCCCGACTACCACCGCACCGCCTGTTGCGCCGGCTGTCTCCGAATCCGCCGCTGAATCGAAGCCGGCGGAAGCCGGGCTTGCACCGAAGCCGGCGGAAGTCGCGGCACCGGCTGATCCGGCCCCGTTGCCAGTGGCCGCAGCGGTTCCAGCGAGTAAGCCTGTCGAGCCGGGACCTTCTGAAATGAAAGCTCCCGAAATCCGCCTGGCCGACATTCTCGACGGGGCTTCGCACGCGGCAACCCCCGTTAAAGACGCCACTCCTGTTGACGCGGCGCCCGTTCGGCCGCGGGACC
>CAZXCO010000727.1:0-3267 GCA_964639095.1 uncultured Solibacteraceae bacterium | reverse complement strand
GTGGCGTCACAGGAAGCCATCAAGCAGCTCGGGACCAACGGCGGCGGATACTTCAACGCCAACTCGTCACATCCATTCGAGAACCCCACTCCAGTGAGTAATCTTCTGGCGATGTTCCTGATTTTTGTAATTCCGGGCGCGTTGACTTACACGTTCGGGAAGATGGTCGGCGATACACGGCAGGGATGGGCGATTTTCGCCGCTTTCTCGGTGATGTTCCTGATAGGCGTCTTCGTCTGCTACCACTACGAGCAAGCGGGGAATCCGATGGTCGCAAACCTCGGAGTGCAAACCACCGCCGGAGGAGGCCAGCCCGGCGGCAACATGGAAGGAAAAGAGACTCGTTTCGGAATCGCCAATTCAGCCCTGTTCGCCACCGTCACTACCGACGCAAGCTGTGGTGCGGTGAACAGCTGGCATGACAGCTACACCGCTCTGGGCGGACTCGTCCCGCTGTTCAACATGGAAACCGGAGAGGTGATCTTCGGCGGCGTCGGCGCCGGACTATACGGAATTCTGCTTTATTGCATTCTCGCCGTGTTTATCGCCGGCCTGATGGTGGGCCGGACTCCCGAGTACATCGGCAAGAAGATCGAACAGAAGGAAGTAAAGATGGCGATGCTCGCCGTAATCGCCACTGCCTTCAGCATTCTGGTCTTTACTGCGCTTAGTTCTACCGTCAAGTTCCCGGCAAAAGGTTACTGGAACCCGCAGGGTGCCGCGATAGCAAATACCAACAACGGCGGGCCGCATGGGTTGAGCGAAATCCTTTATGCGTATTCGAGCGGCACTGGCAACAACGGCAGCGCCTTCGCGGGAATCACCGTGAACACACCATGGTATGACCTGACCACCGGACTAGCAATGTGGATTGGACGTTTTCTGTTCCTGATTCCTCTGCTTGCTGTTGCGGGGAGTCTTGCTGCCAAGAAGAAGATCGCGCAGACGGCTGGAACATTCCCGACACATGGCCCACTTTTCGTGGGGCTGTTGGTCGGGACAGTCGTCATCGTGGGTGCGCTGACGTTTTTCCCGGCGCTCTCCCTGGGGCCGATTGTGGAGCATTTCCTGATGCACACCGGCAAACTCTTTTGATGATTCAGGAAGCAGACCTCGTTTGGAGTTAATGAAATGTCCGCAACAATGACGTCGCCCAAAGCACCTCCGAGGGCCCCGCAGGACGATCCCACGTCGCTTCTACCGAAGAAGCTTTTGAGGGCACGTCCACTGTTTGATCCCGAGATCGTCCGCCGGGCGACTGCCGCCTCTTTTGCGAAGTTGAACCCGGTAACGCTTCTCAAGAACCCGGTGATGTTCGTGGTCGAGGTGGGCGCTGCGATCACGACAATTCTCCTCATTCGCGACGTGTTCGCCGGTGGCACGGGGATCGGATTCCAAATCCAGATTGCAATCTGGCTGTGGTTCACGGTGCTGTTTGCGAACTTTGCCGAAGCCATGGCCGAAGCCCGCGGCAAGGCCCAGGCGGACAGCCTGCGCAAAGCCAAGACCGATGTTGTGGCCAAAAAACTTGGCCCGGGCGCCAGCATCCAGACCGTGCCAGGCTCGTCTCTGCGCATCGGCGACATCGTGGTGTGCGACGCTCAGGATCTGATTCCAGGGGACGGCGAAGTGATCGACGGCGTGGCGACCGTCGACGAATCGGTCATCACCGGCGAGAGCGCGCCCGTCATTCGCGAATCGGGAGGCGATCGCAGCGCGGTGACCGGCGGCACGCGGGTGCTGTCGGATCAAGTCAAAGTAAAGATCACATCAAATCCCGGCGAGACGTTCCTGGATCGAATGATCGCGCTGGTCGAAGGTGCACAGCGCCAGAAGACGCCGAACGAAATCGCCCTGAACATTCTGATCGCCGGCCTGACGTTGATTTTCCTGCTGGCCGTGATTACGCTGCAGCCCTTCTCGGTATACAGCGTCGGGCAGGTGGGATCGGGCTCCGTCCCGAGTGTCGCGGTTCTGGTGTCCCTGCTCGTGTGCCTGATTCCCACTACCATCGGCGGCCTGCTTTCAGCGATCGGGATTGCCGGCATGGACCGCGTGATGCAGCACAACGTGCTCGCGATGAGCGGCAAAGCGGTCGAAGCCGCCGGCGACGTCAATTCGCTATTGCTCGACAAGACCGGCACCATCACGCTTGGAAACCGGCAGGCTGTGGAATTCCTGCCGATTAACGGCATCACCGAGCAGGAACTGGCGGATGCCGCGCAATTGTCGAGCCTGGCCGATGAGACGCCCGAGGGACGGTCAGTCGTCGTGCTGGCGAAAGAAAGGTGCGGCCTTCGCGGACGTCACATTCCCGAGCACGAAGCGAACTTCATTCCGTTTTCGGCTTATACCCGCATGAGCGGCGTGGACTATGAAGGGCGGGAGCTCCGCAAAGGCGCCACCGACGCAATCAGCAAGTTTGTTACCGAGCGTGGTGGCGATGTCCCGGGTTATTTCCAGGAGATGAGCGATCGCATTTCGCGCAATGGCGGGACGCCGCTGGCGGTGTGCGATGGCCCTCGGCTGCTCGGCGTCATTCACCTCAAAGATATCGTCAAGGGCGGCATGAAAGAGCGCATCGCCCAGCTCCGCCGCATGGGCATCCGCAGCGTCATGATCACAGGCGACAATCCCCTCACCGCCGCTGCCATCGCATCGGAAGCGGGAGTCGACGATTTCCTGGCGCAGGCGACACCAAAGGACAAGTTGGAGTACATCAAAAAGGAGCAAGCCGCCGGACGACTGGTCGCGATGACCGGCGACGGAACCAACGACGCTCCCGCTCTCGCGCAGGCCGACGTCGGTCTCGCCATGAACACCGGAACCACTGCTGCCAAGGAGGCCGGCAACATGGTCGACCTCGACAGCAATCCGACCAAGCTCATCGAGGTAGTTGCCATCGGCAAGCAATTGCTGATCACGCGCGGCGCCCTGACGACGTTTTCCATCGCCAACGACGTCGCCAAATACTTCGCCATCATTCCCGCCATGTTTATGACGACTTATCCCGTGCTTGGAAAGCTGAACATTATGAACCTGCACACGCCGCAAAGCGCTGTGCTCGCAGCGGTCATCTTCAACGCCCTGATCATCATTGCGCTGGTGCCGCTCGCCCTCCGCGGGGTGAAGTACCGGCCCGTGGATGCCGCCAGCCTGCTGCGCCGCAACCTGCTCATCTATGGCCTTGGCGGCATCGTCGTGCCGTTCGTCGGCATCAAGATCATCGACCTCGCGGTCGCTGCCTTGCACCTGGCCTGAGGAGTA
>CAZXCO010000726.1:0-3530 GCA_964639095.1 uncultured Solibacteraceae bacterium | reverse complement strand
CCCGACTTCCGCCTCGAGCGCATCCACGGCCCGCGCCAGATCCGCCGTTCTGAGTTGAACGCGCTCATCCAGCTCCTTGTTGGCGCTGCTGAGAATTTCCCGCAGCCGCCGCTGCCCGTCCGCCACCTTGCTCACCAGCAGCGCGATTCCCACGAGAAGAAGGGATCGAGTCGGATCGATGCTCCGGAACCTGAAGGGGTGAACCGTCAGAGCTGGCAAGGCCGTTGTAATGAGAAGGCTCGCGACGACTCCCGGTCCATAGCCGCAGAACCAGGCGACGGCGAAGATTCCCACCAGATAAAGGAGCGCGTAGGGAAAATCGACGCTTTGCGGCACTACGAACGAGAGAAGCAGCTGGATCACCATCGCCGCGACAATGGCAGCGAAAGCCAGGAGGTATCGGACCTTTCGCGAACTGGGCGTCTTCCACATGATCAAAACTCCAGGCGCGCTCCAAGCTGGATCACGCGCGCGGACGCCGCACTCGAAATGGCCCCGAACGAAGGTGAATCGATCGAACTCTGCGGCAGTCCGAAATTCGTGTGATTCAGAGCGTTGAAAAACTCCGAGCGAATCTGGAGCCGGCGGGCGTCGGTGCCGCCCCAGGGAAAGGACTTCGAGAGAGCAACGTCCACGTTGAACATCCCGGGTCCGCGAAGAATATTCCGGCCGGCGTTGCCGTACGCCTGCGGCGAGGGGATCAGAAAGGCCGTGGTGTCGAACCACCTGCCGATCGATTGCTGGCCGGAAGGCAGAGCGCCGTCGCCGATACGATCGGGCCTGCAATTGTTGCCTTCCGCATTGACATCCGCGCACGTCATCAGAATGCTGAAGGGCGTACCGGATTCGGCCGTAAAGACGCCGCTGAGCTGCCATCCGCCGGCCAGCCCGCGGCCCACCGGCACGTCCCACACGCCGCTTGCCACGAACCGCTGTGTCCGGTCAAAACTGGAGAGGCCCCGGTCGAGGCTGAGATTGAGCGGATTCTGCGGGTATTGGCCGCTCGCGGCGGAGTTGTCCGTGCCGTTGCTCTGGTCGTCGATGGACTTCGACCAGGTGTAGGAGGCGAGCAGATACAGACCGCGCGAGAAGCGCCTTTCGAACTTCGTCTGCAATCCGTGATACGTGGAATGGGCGCTGTTGGAAAGCTGGCGAATCTCGCCCAGCGCTGAACCAAAGGGACGCCGCGCTGTCGGATTGGTCGTTCCGGGAGGCGCGGCGTTGATGTTGGATGCAGTCAGGAGCCGGGTTCCGCTCGTGCCGACATAGGCAATGTCGAACATCGAGGAGGCGTCGATCGCTCTCTGAATCTCAAGACTCCATGTCTGAGAATAGGAATTGCCGTCGGTCGGCACCAGGTAACGCTGATTGCCCGCGGGTGCTGTTGCAGGAGGAGTCACCAGAGGCGGCAGAAGACTGCTGAGTGTATATGTGGGGGCGGTATACGGAAATTCCGTGATATTGCTGGCGAAATAAAACGGTACGTTGAATTCGTTGCTGTTGAGAGTGCCCGCGCCGCCCACCGGGTCCACGAAGCCGATTCCATAACCCGCGCGAATGACGGTCTTCTGATCGTTGTCAGGTGTCCAGGCCACACCGATCCGCGGCGCCAGATCCTTGTAATCGGTGTCTTTTAACTGCGAACTCGTGTCCCTCCCGGCAATCAGCATCGTTCCGGTAGCGGGGTCGAAGTTGGAGAGCCGGTCATGCATTTCGTGCGCGTACGGCATGATGTCATAGCGAGTCCCGATATTCAGGGTCAGGCGTGGCGAAAGTTTAACATCATCCTGCACGTAAAAACCGTAATGCGAGGAAAGAAGTCCCACCAGTCCCGGCGGAAAATCGTCGCGAAGCACCTGAAATGGAGCACCGGTCAGAAAACTTGCAAAGGCATTTCCGCCGGCCGGACCCACTGCGGCCGCGCTTGTGGTCAGGTTCAGGAACGTGAAATATCCGCGGCCATAAACCAGGTATCCGGTGCTGCTCATTTCGTGCTGATAATCGAAGCCGAAGCGGACCACGTGGCGTCCCTTCACCCAGGTCATTTTTTCGCTGAGATTCCAGTCGGTGACGTCGAGTTGAAGCGGCGTGAGCAGGCTGTCGCCCACGCTGAACAATCCGGCGATATTCATACCGGAGAGCCCCGAGGTCTGCCTGCTTCGGTTCACGCCCGGAATCCCGAACTGCTCGGAAAGATTCTGCCCGTAGTCCTCCTGTTTCAGGAATGTGGTCTGACGGGTCAGGCCGATGCGGACTTCATTGATCAGAGCCGGACTGAGCTGATAGATGTCGCCGATAGCGGTGTTCTGATGGCGTGCGTCTGTGGTTCCGGCAGCGGCTGTCGTGCCCCCGAGCGGCAGACCGAAAATGGAGGGCGTAAAAGCGCTCGTATTCTGAAAAGAATGGCGCACGAAGAGGTTATCGCCGGGAGAGATCTCGTGATCGAGGCGAATGTCGAATGCGGGAACATTTGACGTGATGGTGCGCGTCACCGCGTAATTGTTGAAAGGAAGCGGCTGCCCGCCGGCATCGAACTGGTTGGGAGCCGGCAGGAGAGCGGCAATTGCGGCAGCTGCGGGATCGATCAGACTTGCCGGGATGACATTATGCGGAAAAGGCGTTCGGACCACCGACGGGCTGAAGGGGTTGTAAATCGTCGTCAGAGCGCCGCTCGCACTCCGCAGCCCGGAGAAGTCCCCTGTGCGCTCGGCGCCCAGCGGTAACGTTGTGAGCATTGGAACGGAATTATGCGTAAGCGTGCTCTGATAATCGGCGAAAATGAAGGTCTTGTTTCGGCGGATGGGGCCGCCTCCGGACCCGCCAAATTGATTGTATCGGAGGGCGTTCCTTGCCTGACCAGTTGCATTCGAAAAGAAATTGGCGGCGTCCATCGCGTCATTCCGGAAAAATTCAAACAGCGTTCCGCGCCATGCGTTCGTCCCGGATTTCGTCTGCAGATTGATGACGCCGCCGCCGACATCTCCGAACTCGGCGGAATAGGCGCCCGACTGGATGGAAAATTCACGCACCGCTTCAAGTGGAATATTGAAATCGTTGCCCCGTCCCTGGCCTGATGATGTCACCGAAATCCCATCGACCAGAAACAAATTCCCCTTGGTGCGCTGGCCATTGACGTTGACGGGATTGGGCGACCCGCTCTCGCCCGGAGCGCCGGGATTCACTCCCGCCGCGAGAGTGATCAGCGATTGCCAGTACCGGCCGTTCAAAGGAATGCCGGCAACCTCCTTGTTGGCAATGACCTGCGAAATCTCGGCGCTTTCCGGCGCAAGGAGCTGCGGAGCGTCTGATTCCACCTGAACGGACTCCGCCGGACTGCCGGGGCTCAACCGGAAATCCACCCGGACAATCTGGTTGACTTCGAGAATGACGGGCCCGAATATTTCGACTTTGAATCCGGTTTTTTCCGCTCGCAACAGATAAGAGCCGGGAATGAGGGTGGGGGTAATATACAGACCGTCGCCATTGGATTCCACGACGTCCTCTTTACCGCTGTCGTTCGACCGGATAAC
>CAZXCO010000725.1:0-7049 GCA_964639095.1 uncultured Solibacteraceae bacterium | reverse complement strand
AGGGTCTTCACGTCGCAGAGTTGGGCGAGCGATACGCGCTCGCCGCTCGGCGCGAGAAGCCGGATGCGCTCGATCGCTTCTTTCGTATCGCGGTATTGCGGGAGGTAGCGGGCCACGAGGTCGAACCGCCGCTCTCCCTGCAGTACCTCGCCGACCGTATCGCCGCCGACGGCCGCCTGAATGGCGTCATGCACGTCCGCGACATTGATTCCGAAGCGCGCCGCTGCGTCGCGGTTCACGACCAGATTCAGATTCGGCTGTCCCACCACGCGGAACAGTCCAAGGTCCGCCACACCCGGAATGCCGCGCAGGACATTGACGATCTCGTCGCCCTTATCTTCGAGCAGCCGCAGATCATCGCCATAAATCTTGACCGCCAGTTGCCCTTTGACGCCGCTGACGGCCTCCTCCATGTTGTCCGCAATCGGCTGGGAGAAGTTCCAGATCGCGCCTGGCAGCCTCTCCAGTTCGCGGTCCATGGCGCTGACAAGTTCCTCTTTATCCTGATGGAAGACCGGACGCCACTGTTCTTTGGGCTTCAGATCGACGAAGTACTCGGTATTGAAAAAGCCGCCGGTATCGGTTCCGTCATCGGGACGCCCGACCTGGGAGACCACCTGAGTGACCTCCGGAAACGAGGCAAAGATGATGCGCGCCTGGTTGGCCACACGAGTGCCTTCGGTCGGTCCCGTGCTCGGCGCCAGCGTGCCGCGGGCCCAGATCGCGCCTTCATCCAGGTGAGGCAGAAACTCCGAGCCGATGATGCCGCTCATGGCCAGCCAGCCGGAAAGGCCGAGAGCGGCGGCGGCAATCGCGACGGTGATCCACCGCCACCGGATCGCAAGACGCAGCGTCGCCCGATAACCCGCTGTCATCCACTCCATTGCCGGGTTGCGCCACTCCCGGGTATTCCTCCCGAACACAAAACTCGAAAGCGCGGGCGCGATCATCATGGCGAAAATCAGGGCGCCGAGCAGCGCGAAGCTTACAGTCCAGGCCATCGGCTTGAACAGCCGGCCTTCGACCGCCTGCAGCGTGAAGATGGGCAGATACGCCGTGATGATGATCCCGATGGCATAGAACACGGGCCGCTGCACTTCATGCGCGGAGCCGCGGATCGTTCCCGTCGTCGACCGGTTTTCCTCCCGCGGATGGCTCAGGTGATGAACGATGTTCTCGACCATGACCACTGCGCCTTCCACCACCATGCCGAAATCGAGCGCGCCGAGCGACAAGAGATTGGCCGGAATATTGTTGAGCTTCAGGCAGATGGCCGCAAACAGCAGCGAAAAGGGGATGGTGAGCGCCACGATGAAGGCGCCGCGTACATTTCCCAGGAAGATGAACAGGATCAGCGCGACCAGAAGAATGCCTTCGGTCAGGTTGTGCAGAACGGTATGGGTCGTGTATTCGACCAGTTTGCTGCGGTCGAGGAAAGGAACGATCTTCACGCCGGGAGGCAGAATGTGCTCATTCAGTTCCTTCACTTTCGCGTGGATGTCGTTCAGAGTGGCTTCCGATTCCGCGCCCTTGCGCAGCAGAACGATCCCTTCGACCACATCGTCGTCGTCGAGGATCTTCCCGTCCACGCGATGGATCGCTTTCCCGATCCGCCCCAGCCGGATCTTTGGGCCCTGCTCGACCTGCGCAACATCGCCGATGCGCAGCGGCGTGCCATTCTGCGTTTTGATCAGCGTGTCGGCAATGTCGCTGACATGATCGAAAAGGCCGAGTTCCCGCACGTTGACCTGCTGCAGACCTTCTTCAATGAAGCTCCCGCCCGCGTTCACGTTATTGTTGCGGAGTTGCTGTTCGATCTGTCCGATGGTAAGGCCATAGGAAATCAGCTTGTCCGGATCGATCTGAATCTGGTATTCCTTCGTCGGGCCGCCGAAGCTCGACACGTCGACGACGTTGGGAATGGATTTGAACTGCTTTTCGAGGACCCAGTCCTGGAGGGACTTCAGCTCCATGACGTCGTACTTCGGATTCGTGCTGGCGAGCGTGTACCAGAAGATCTGTCCCACGGGGCTCCAGTCGGTCCCCATCTGCGCCTGGATGTTGTCGGGAAGCGTTACCTGCGAGAGCCGCTCGAGCACCTTCTGACGGTTCCAGTCGTTGACCGAGTTGTCGTCGAAGATCATCGTCACCTGCGAGAGGCCGAAAACCGATTTCGACCGCAGGCTGGTGAGATGGGGGATTCCGTTCATGACGATTTCGATCGGAATCGTGACCTGCTGCTCCACCTCTTCGGCGGCGCGTCCCGGCCACTGCGTGATCACCGTGACATAGTTGTTCGCGACGTCCGGGTAGGCCTCGATGGGCAGATTGGCGAAAGAGATGGCGCCCCAGCCCAGCAGGAGAATGGCTCCCAGCAGTACGAGGAAGCGGTTATTCAGCGAAAAATCGACAAGCGCCCGAATCATATCGATCGTGGAGCCCGCGGCAGGGTACGGTGTGCGGGCACTGCCGCTACTCCTCCCCCGTGTTCTGCAGCACCAGGGCGTTCCGGACAATCCGGTCGCCCGGCGCGACGCCGGAGAGCACTTCCTGCATACCCGAGGGCAGCATGGCCCCGCTCACGACCGCGACGCGCCGGAAGGTGTCCGATCCCGCCGGCGTATAGACCCAGTCACGGTCGTGCAGGTGAAGAATCGCCGTCGCGGGCACCGCGGCGGAATGCTGTTTTTCGCTGCCGTGAAATGTTGCAGTGGCGAACATGCCGATCCGCATATTGCCTGGATTGGCGACTTCGATCCGTACTTTCGCGGTCCGGATCGCCGGATCGAGAACCGGTCCGATGTTGCTGATCCGCCCGCGCAAAATGCGATCCGGGTAGGCATTCAGCCGGACATCGGCGCTCTCTCCCACGCGCACATTTTTCAGATCGTTTTCATAAACATCGCAGATCACCCACACATGGGAGAGATCGGAGATCGTAAACGGATTGGTCGATGCGAGGCTCTGAACTCCTGAGGCCGCGGTCACCTGCTGATCGGTGATGACTCCGGAGACCGGCGCGTAGACATTGATGATGGCCGAGGGATGGTCTTTGTCGGCGCCCATCACACGGAGGTGCTCTTCGGCGGTTTCCACGGCAACCTTCGCCCGTTCCTCCGCGTTGGCGGCGACTTCATAGTCCTTGCGCGCCATGGCGCCCGCATCCAGCAGCGTTTTGGCGCGGGCAAGCTGCGCGCTGGCGAGGCCTTCGTCGGCCACTGCCTGGCGATAGTCCGAAAAGACGGCGGAAATATCCGCGCTTTGTATGCGCATCAGAAGCTGGCCCTTCGTGACTGCATCCCCGAGCTTCGCCCGGACCTCGATCACACGGCCAGAGGCGAGCGAGATCACGGGAACATTTCGCGAGACATCCGGGCTCACGACGCCGGTGACGTTCAATTCCGGCGCCGCATCCCAGGGTGCCACCGTATCCAGCGGAAACTGCTCCGGATGATCGACCTTGATCAGGTTCGCGTCGCCGACGTGCTCGACCACGGGCGGAGGCGGAGCTTCCGCTTTGGGATCGGCCTTGACGGTCTGATTGCAGCCGGTGAGTGCGAGGGAAAAGATCGCCGCGAGCAGAAACAGCTCCGTCTTGTTCCGGCGCGCGAACTCGCGCCGCCCGTCTCTCGCCGGGCGTGTCATTGGACAACTTCACGGCCGACCGCGAGGTTCAACTGGTTTGCGGCGGTCAGGCAAGAGCCCACCAGATTCAGGTAGTTCAATTGAATACTCCGGTAATCGTTCTGCGCGCTGAGAAAGTCCAGCAGAGATGCGCCTCCCCGCTGATAAGCGAATGTCATCGTGTCCCGCACCTTCAGCGCCTGGTTGAGATATTTCTCCTTGTAGGACTCCAGCAGCGCCAGATTACTGTTCACTGCCGCCCAGGCCGAATCCACATCGCTGAAAACCTGCGCCGTAGCCGCCTCCTGCAGACGCTCGGCACGGTGAATTTCCAGGTCCGTTCGCTCCTTTTCGCCCTGGTTCTTGTCGAATATGCGGAGCGGGATATTGACGCTGAAACCCACGTAGGCCTGAATCGGCGGATTGCGGCCGATGTCCACGGAAAAGGTCGGATCGGCCGAGCCGTTGGATATGGCGAGCCGATGGTCCGTCTGGGCCTTCCCGACTGCCTGCGCGGCAGCTTTCAGATCGGGCCGCGCTTCGAGAGCCATGTTGCGAAACGATTCCAGTGGGTCGAGCGGCCCGGCGAAATCGAAGGTGCCGGTTACGTCGAACTGGTCGATCGGCGTGCGATCGTTCATGAGCGCCAGCAACTGGATCTTCGCGGTCCGCAGGTTGATATCGGCTGCCTGCAACTCGGCTTCGTACTGCACGCGCTGCAACTGCAGCCGTTCCTCGTCCACCTGCGAAATGTCACCCGCCTGGAGCTGGGTCCGGCTGATGGAGAGGACGCGATCGTAATAGGTCAGGTTGTCCTGTGCGACGGCCCGAATCGCTTTGGCCTCGAGCGTCTGAACGAAGGCGTTCCGCAGATTGTAGACGAGATTCCGCTTCAGGTCTTCCTGTTCGGAGACGGCGACGGTCGTCCCTTTTCTCGCACTTTCGACGCGCAATTCGCGCTTGTGCTCGCGTTCGTGCAGATAGCTGGTCGAAAACGTCGGCTGCGTGTATTGCAGCGGGCGATACGGATTCGGCGTAATGGGATCCACCTGATCGAGCAGCACGGTGAGATCGGGGTTTGGGCGCAGCCCGGCCGTGACCTCCTGGGCCCGTGATTCCTCGATATTCAGTTCCCCGGCTTTCAGAGTCGGATTGGTCGCCTCGAATTTCTCCCGAAGCTGCTGCCATGTCCAGGTCCGTGTCCGTGTCTGTTGTGCGTTTAACGGATGGCAGGGCCACCCGGCAAGGAGGACCCCGAAAGAAAATACGGCCATACGGTGACAGCGATTCCGCCGGAGCAGGTAATGACGGCCCAAATCCCAATGTAGCGATCTGAAATAAAGGCCTCCATTATCTTTTGGCCATTCACCCGGCATCTTTCAGACATCCCACTTACAGGCGCACCCCCGGCCCCGTAAGATTGGCGTGAAGACAGCTCGACGCATCATGAGCGAACTGGAAAGTATGATGAAGGGGGACGCTTCCAGGCTGGAGCCTGGGGAAAGCGGCCATCGCACAGTCATGCTGTCTTTCCTTCTTCGCGGAACGCGCGCGGCTGTCCTCGCGAGGGCCGTGACGATGACCCTGCTGGTCGCAATCATCGACTGGCGCATCGACGGCAACATCCCTCTCGGCTTTCTTTATCTCTTTCCGATGCTGCTGGTGGGGAGCGTTCTGAACCGCTGGCAGACAGCAATCGGGGCCGCGGTCTGCACGCTGCTGACGGAGCTCTTCGACGGCTTCGACTGGTTCTCTCCGGCGGCCATTCCGCGGGACATTCTGATCTTCGCGGCGTTTTTCTGCATGGGGCTGTTCGTTTATGAGACGATCCGCAGCCGCCAGGCCGCTCTGCGGCACACACTCGAAATTCAGCGGGAGAGCCGGGCCCGCAGCGAGGCGGAAGAGCAGCTCAAGGTGCTGGTGGAAAGCAGTCCGGCGGCCGTCTTCACAACCAACTCGGAAGGTACTGTTCTGCTGGCCAATGAGGCCGCTAACCGGCTGTTCCTGCTCCCGCCGGGAGCGCTGCCAGGCCGCTCTATTCATGAATTTCTGCCTTCGCTGGCCAACGTGCTGTCCTCGACGGCGAACGCGGTGCCGGGCAGGGAAAGGCAGCAGCCCTTCCGCACCGCCATGCAGTGCCGCGGGCGACGCCGGAACGGCGAGTCCTTCCTGGCCGACGTGTGGTTTTCCACTTACCGGACCACTGCCGGACCAAGGCTGGCCGCGATGGTGGTCGATGGCTCCGAAGATCTGAGGAATCGCGAAGAACTGAGCCTGCAGCAGTTGCTGGCGGGATCGCGCATCCTAGTGGGCGCGGTCTCGCACGAAGTGCGTAATGTCTGCGGAGCGATCGCCATGGCGCACGCGAATCTTTCGAAGAGCACTGTGCTCGCGCAGGATCTCGCGCGGAACAAGGACTTCGAGGCACTGGGCAATCTCATCCTGGCGCTTGAAAAGATCGCGGCCATGGATCTCCGCCAGGTTTCCGATCAGGCGGGCAGCGTCGATCTGGCGTCGCTGATCGAGGAGTTCCGGATTATTGTCGAACCCGCACTCGAGGAACAGGACATTACGCTCTCCGTCGAGGTCCCGGCGGAGTTACCGCTGGTCTGGGCGGACCGCCAGAGCCTGATGCAGGTCCTGCTCAATCTGACGAAGAACAGTGAAAGGGCGATGCAGAACGAGAGCAGGCGGGAATTGTCGATCCGGGCCGGAATCCATGAACAGCGGATCAGCATCCGGTTCAGCGATACCGGCTGCGGCGTTGCACACCCCGACCGGTTGTTCCGTCCCTTCCAGCAGCACGCCCAGGCCACCGGACTGGGGTTATATCTGTCGCGCGCGCTCATGCGATCGTTCGGCGGCGACCTGCACTACGAGCCGGAGGCCGTGGGGTCGAGCTTCATCGTCGAAATGCCGGCGGCCGTTCCGGGCAGCGGAGTGGAAAGGGGAGCTTTCAGGGAAATACATGCAACAGCAGATCCGGATCCTGTTGATCGACGACCACAGCCTGTTCCGGGAGAGCCTCGGCCGCTTGCTCGAAGCGGAGCCTGATTTCCGGATTGCCGCGACCTGCGGCAGCGTGCGCGAGGCGGCTGAGGTCCTCGACAGGGAACCGATCGATATCGTTCTTCTCGATTACGATCTTGGGGATGAACAGGGCGCGGCCTTCTTCGAAGAGGCCCGGCGCCGCCGCTTTGAGGGTCGCATTCTCATGGTCACGGCCGGCATGAACGACGCCGGCACTCTGCGCGCATTTGAACACGGTGCGTCGGGTCTTTTTCTTAAGCACAGCCCACCGGCGCAACTCATCGAGGCGATCCACAAGGTGATGGGCGGCGAAATGTGGCTGGATTCGCGCGCAGTGCGATCGCTCGTAGGGGGCGTTCAGGGGAAATCGGAGGCCCAGAGAACTGCCGAAACAC
>CAZXCO010000724.1:0-2253 GCA_964639095.1 uncultured Solibacteraceae bacterium | reverse complement strand
GGTCGTTCCGCTGCGGCAGGGGGACGCGGCCGCTTTCGCCGTGTATCACCGGCCATTCCACGGGACGCGCGGCGTGTACAGGGTCAATATGCGGCATGGAGTCAGCCGCGTGCGCTCGGGCCGGCGCCACACGATGGGGATCATCTTTCACGACGCGCGCGAGGCGAACCTGACATCATGATGCTCTTCGACGCATCGCCCGAACCCCGCGTACTGAGAGACGCTCTCGGTCCGGGGACTGCGATCCTGGAGGGTTTCGCGCTGCCGAGGGAAGACGGTCTCCTGGCCGCGTTCGATCCGATTCTGAAGTGTTCGCCATTCCGCCATATGGAGACGCCGGGCGGGTTCCGCATGTCGGTGGCGATGACGAACTGTGGACCGCTCGGGTGGGTGAGCGATCGGACCGGCTACCGCTATGACAGCATTGATCCCGTGAGTGGAAGCCACTGGCCCGCGATGCCGCCCGTATTCCGGGAATTGGCCGCGGCCGCCGCGGAGACTTCCGGATTTCCGCATTTCGCGCCGGACGCCTGCCTCATCAACCGCTACGAACCCGGCACGAAACTGTCGCTTCATCAGGACCGGGACGAGCACGACTTCAGACAGCCGATTGTCTCCGTGTCCCTCGGCCTGCCAGCCGTGTTCCTGTTCGGCGGCGCCAGGCGCTCGGACAAGACAGTCCGCGTGCCGGTCCAGCATGGCGACGTGGTCGTCTGGGGTGGCCCCGCACGGCTTCGGTATCACGGCGTCGCCCCGCTGAAGGACGGGTTCCACCCTGCGCTTGGGCGATTCCGTTACAATCTCACCATCCGGAAGGCCCGATAGCGCGGCCGCCGGCCCGCTTCCTGCGTCACCGTCACGTTTATCATAATGAAGACTGCCGGGCGCAGCCGGAATAACGCTCAGGCGATAAGCCGGGCCCTTAGCTCAATGGTTAGAGCAGCGGACTCATAATCCAATACAAGGAAATCCACAGACATCACCAGACACGCAAATAGCGTCTTTTCTGCGATTTACAAAATCAGCCATTTCTGCCGGTTTCCAGAACTGTCCCCGCATGGTGACAAAAACGGTTACACCAGGAAAGGCCAAAAATGTTTTGCGGAGCACTTTGCTTCTCCGATGAAACTTCTTCGCGCGCCCCTCATCCCGGTGACGAGTCCTCGACCCTTTGCTTGAGCCATTCGATGACCGCCTCAGCGCGTAGCTGAAATTGGATTTGTTCTGCAGCGAACCAGTCTTCATCGGCTGATCCGAACGGTCGCTGCCGACCTTCCCACAGCTCATACGCGATCAATCTCGTTTCTTTCGGATCGAGCGGCGCTGCCAGCACCATATCGGCACGCTCGGCATCCTCAGGACGTACCGACAGCCATGCGTCAGACCGTAGACCCGCAATGACCAAACCGAATTGTTCGAACAATTCGCGAAATGGTCGATCTTGCACCTGCATCCAAGTCTTATATTCGCGTTGATACCAATTCATGTTGAGGACTGCCAACGCGAAGGCGTAGGCGAGATCATCATCTGGAAACGTTCGGTAGGCCAATGCTGCTTTGAGGCGATCAAACGGTCGAGGATGACTGTCAGAGAGCACATTACCTCGATTCGCTTCCAAAAGACCGATCGCGACGCAGATTCCCATCGCCATCTTTGATGCCGCCAGATCGTTTTGTGGCTCATCGAGAAGCCATTGCGTGGCATGGAAATCCGCCTCCCACTCTTTGTCATGTGAATCGAGCTCTGGTGGCGAAGGGCGATGTAGGAGTTGATGTCCGCACTCATGCAGAATGATCCATGCAGTTGCAACGAGAAAGATCCCCAGCACAAGATCCTCGAACTCGTTGGCCGGCGGCCAGGTGGGTATCGGTAGCGCGGCGGGCCAGTCGGACGTGGTGTTCCCCGTGAGGTGAGTGATAGCCCATCCGAAAAGTTCGCGGCCGGTGGATAGTTCCGCCGACCCAATATAGAATCGGTCGCCTTCAAGAACCTGAGTCGCCCGCCGGGTTTGATAGAGCGCGATATATGCATATGTCGCACACCACAAAGCTTCCAGACCGCCCCAGCCAATCTCAATTTTCGGCTCGTCATTGTACGACCTAAAATGCAACCCGGGAGCGTCTGTAAAGGACAGGTATACGGCGCGACCTGCAAGTCGGCGCGCCATCTCTTCCGCCCTGGCTTGGGAAACCCGAAAAATGGATTGCCGAATGAATTGTTCCAGACTTGCTAAAGGTGAAGCCATGCCCGGGG